>JAHIEZ010000035.1 GCA_018901355.1 Patescibacteria group bacterium
AATGACAGCGGTGGCGTAAAGAATGGCCATGGCTGTATTTCTTTTATCGGGTTCGCTGATAATGTTTTGAGGAGGAAATTTATGGCCAAGATGTTTTTTTATTTTGGCTAAATATTTAATATGACTGATAAGAAAAATTTGAGAAAGGGGGACAACTTTTTGACAACGGGAAATGGTTTGTTGGAGAAGAGACTGCTTGTCTAAAAGAGGCAGAAATTGTTTGGGATTGGCGGTGCGGGAAAGTGGCCAAAGACGAGGACCGGTACCACCACAGAGAATTACGATGTAATGTTTTGCCTTGGCCATAGTTTGTTAACAGTCCTTTTGAAGTTTAGCATAAAGCTTTTTTGAGAAAATTTTTGGGCTTGGTGACGACAGACTTTGGGGTCGAAGTTTGCCGATTTAAATTTTTTGAGAGCAGAGACAAGACTAGAGATATTTTGATGGGAAAAAAGAAGACCGGTTTGATAATTTATGACTGTTTCAAGAAAACCGCCTTTGGCATAGGCAATGACAGGACGACCACAGGCCATGGCTTCGATGGCGGTTAGGCCAAAATCTTCGTGTTGGGGACAGAGCAGGGCAGAGCAGTTTTGGTAGAGAGAAATCAGTTTTGATTGGTTGATTTGGCCTAAAAATTGGATATTTTTTGTTTGATATTTTTTTAGAACAGAAAATTGACGGCCGGTGCCAACGATTTTTAAAGGTAAATTTAGTTTTTGACAGGCTTTGATGGCGAGATCAACTTTTTTGTGAGGAACAAGGCGGGAAACGACGAGAAAATAGTTACCAGAGGGATGTTCGACGGGAGTGAATTTGGAGAGATCGACGCCCGGATAGATAAGCTTTGAGGGTTGATGGTAAAATTTTTTGATTTTGTTTTGAACATTTTTGGAACTGGCCAAAAAATAATCAGGACGGGAAGAATAAATTTTGTCTATGTTTTGGTAGAGATTTAAGGGAAATTTAGCAGGGTAGAGACGACGGTTTAGATTGTGAAAATAAGCAAGATAAAGGGTTCCCGGAGGGGTGAGAAGGCAGTGACCGACGGTGGTGCTGGTGGAAATGACAATATCAAAATCGGAAAAATCAAATTGTTCTAAGACGATGGGGTAGAGAGGGGCGTAGAGGGGCAGATTTTTTTTGGCCAGGGGGAAGTTGTTTAGAAAAGAGGGAATAATTTTTGTATTGGAAGGAAGCCAGGTGGTTTTGTCAGGATCGTGAACTAAGGTATAAACAGGAGCGTTGGGGAAAATTTTTAAGATATCCAGTAAAACCCGTTCTGCTCCACCCCATTGATTAAGCCAATCATAAAAAAGTGCTACTTTGGGAGTGTTCATAGACTTTTAGTGGGCGAGTCACGCCTCGCCCTTACAAGAACGTCACGGTAGACGGCGAGGGTTTTTTGGGCGGTGTCAGCCCAGGAATATTTGGCAACCTGAAGATGGCCGAGTTTGATTAATTTGGATCGGAGGGTTTTTGATTTTTGTAATTTTTTTATTTGGGAAACAAGTTGTTTTGAGGAATGGGGATTAAAATAAAGAACCGATTGACCATAGATTTCGGGAAGACAACTGGAATGACTGGAAATAACGGGACAATTTAGAGCCATGGCTTCTAGGCCGGTGAGAGAAAAGCCTTCCATAAAAGAGGGATGAACTAAGGCTAAAGCCTCAGAATAGACTTTTTTAAATTGTGAATCGGGCAAGAAACCTAAAAATTCGACTTGGTTTTGAAGATTCATTTTATTAACTTTTTCTTTTAATCTTTGTTGAAAGAGGTTTTTCTGGGCAATTATTTTTAGTTTTAATTTTGGCAGTTTTTTGAGGGCTTTTAAGATAACTTCGATATTTTTGTGAGGATAAAGATTGCCGGTGTAGAGGATATAACGATTGTCATTCCGGACTTGATCCGGAATCTCATGGGATCCTGAAATCCTCGCCGTTGCAGGACAAGTAAATTCAGGATGACATTGAGATTGGCGAAGGAACTTTGGGTCGACGGCTTCATGGGTGACGGTGATGGGAGTAGAAGTATGAGAAGAAAGATATTTTTTCCAAAAAAGACTGGGGACGATAATATGTTTGGTCGAGTGAATATTGATGAAAGTAAGGAGACGATAGCCCAGATATTTGGGCCAGTAGAAATAAGATTTTTTGGTGGTAGTCCCCTGCCCTTTGTAAAAATGTTTGATGAGATCGTGGATGGTAAGAACTGAAGAGCCGAAATAAAAAAGAGGTTTATTAAAGTGAGTAAAATGAACTAAATCGGCCTTGGTTTGATTTAAGAGACAAGGAAGTTTTAACTGTTCTGCCAAAGAATAATGAGGAATGTCGGTGGCTAAGTAGGAAAAACTATCACCTAAATCTTTTTTTGCTTGAGGAAGCAAATCTTGGTAAACAAGAAGAGTGAAGCGGTAGTGAGAAAATTGGGGTAGTTTTTTGAGAGCCAGAAGTAAGTTTTTAGTATAGCGGCCAATGCCGGTGTGGGTGGGGCCGTAGAGTCTGGCGTCTATCAGAATGTGGGGTTTGTGGTTCATGGCCTATTTTATCTTGTTTTGTTGTAGTTTTTTTGTGGGGTTGGTTTTATAAGCCTGGAAAACAATTCGGTTTTGAGGGTCCTTGATGGTAAAAAGAGGTTTAAGATAGTGTTCGCTAACTTGGGCGGGGGAAATGGCCAATTGGCTGCCGATTATAATTTGTGACTTATAAGCGTCTTCTCCCCATAAAATAGGTCTAAATTCGATATTGTCGAGATGGTGAACACAGCCAAAAGAAGTGTCTTGGTAGTAATTTTGATAAGAAACATTTTGTCG
>JAHIEZ010000036.1 GCA_018901355.1 Patescibacteria group bacterium
CCAATCCGACCCCCATTTCACTCACATCATCATGCCCGTCAGAATTCAGGACTAAACACCCTGACTAAATCATCTTTTGTAAATCTTTATCAAAACTCAACACTCTACTTTTATTTACTTTTGTCCATGCAATCAAAAAACTGTCAACAAAATGATAATTCTTCTTGTACCATTTCCACAAGGAATACATTATTTTTCTGTCAACCACTTTCAGCCATCTTTGACTCAAAAAAGTCTCCATTTTTTCAGCAATTTCAATCCGCTCTTTTTTATAAAAAGATTCCAAGACAAAACAAGTCTCTGCTATTACTAAAGGTTCTATCATAATTTTTCTTTTACCTTTTTCTGCTTCCTTAAACCAGCAAACCGCTTGTTTATATTGTTTTTCATTGTCTCTTATCAAAAATCTCACCAATACATTCGTATCCAAAATTTCAATCATCTTTTTTTGCCCATTCTTTTTCAAAAGATAATCTGGCTTCTCGAAGTTGTTTATCCGTCAGTTTTATCTCTGATTTTAAAGAACCGCCAAGTGACCAAAAACCACCCTTTGGTTCTACTACAATTTTACTTCCTACTTTTTTTATTACAGCTTTGCTTGCCTGAGTTATGTCAAAATCATCCCTAATCCCCTTTGGGATGGTTAATTGCCCTTGGCTGGTTATGGAAACAATATAATTCATTTCATTATTCTAATTTAAAATAATGGAAAAGTCAATTCCATTACTCTCTATAACCATACTTTATTTTCAATACCGCCATTACCAAAATTATCAAGATTAATATCACTATCACTTGATATTTTTTTATCCATTCACAAATTTTCATTTTATTGCCATCAATGCTAAACGTACATCAACCATTTCATCATTCACCCTACTTTTTCCTATGAACAACAAATAGGGGATTAAAACCTGATCTTCATTTTTATAAATATAAACCAGCTCTGTTCCACTTATATCAACCTTTTTAATTTTGCTCTGATCGGCCGCCAATTCATAATCACTTCCACCTTTTACAGATAAAACAAGAAAGTCTTCCAATGGCAAATCTTTTACCTCTTCAAAATTTCGTATTGCCAATTCAACCTTTTCGCCTATTGTAGTAAAAGGCAGTTGAATTTCCATTTTTACCAGTTGTCCATCCATTTTATAAATTGCTCTTATCGGCTCTCCTTCAAAACCGACAACTCGTAGCTCGTTAACATAATAATTTGCTCTGATTTCTATTGCTTCGGCTTCACTTTTCAAACTGCTTATCCACCGCGGGTATACTAATTTTTTATAATCTATTCCTTCAATTTTGACTTTATTAATATCCACCACTTCCCCTATCAATTCCAGAAAATAATTTTTAATTTTTTCTTCCCCAACTTCATCCCCTTCTGACTTTTCAGTTATCTTGTAAAAACTAAGTTTATTTATTTTAACGTTCCACCACATCTCTTTTTCTCCTTTTTGATCACTAAAAAACACCAAACCATCCTCTGCTTCTTCACTTGAAACCCACTCCAATCCCAGTTTTTTTACCAATTTTTTTAAACGATCCTCATCAATTTTTGGCGGACTAATTTGCTCCACTATCACTTTTTCCTTCACATCTAGTCCCGTAATTTCCCAACTAATCTCTGTCGGTTTGTCTACTGTTATCGGAGCTTGAGTTTTCTCTAATTCGTTTTTTATTTTCTCGGTCGTGTAGCTTATATTTGTTTTTTCTTCACCATCCTTTTTATCTTTTCCTTTTAGCAAAAACATCACTGCCACAACTATCACTAAAACCAGCGCCAGAACTATTTTTATTATTTTTTTGTTTTTCATTTATATTCCCAAAAGACGTGGAAGACAAGGATGTCCATTATTTATACAACATCCTCTTAAAGAATTTTTTGGCATTCCCAAATATTCTTCAATACCCTTTTTTAACGATCCTCGAATATCATAATGTATATGTGGTCCGCTGGAACTACCGGTATTATCTACTTCCCCGACCACAGCTCCTTTCTTTATCATCTGATCTCCTCCATAATTCATTGCCTCTATCAAATGAGCATACCTGGTTACAAAAACGTCACCGTTACACTTTGCCTTAACTTCAACAAAATTTCCGTAAATTCTATCAGTACCGGCCCTAATGACTCCTTCGTGTGTCGTCCGGACTTTACTCTTTGTCCCCAAAGCTATATCAACCGCATTTGTCATATTTTGATGAGAGCAATTTGATGCCAAGGGACCTTGGGTGATTACTCCGCCTGTCACCGGAAATCCCTCAGGACAAGATTCTGGTAATTCCAAATTGGTACTCCATTCGGGCAAGGGAATATCCGATACTCCCACTCCTGTACTCTCAAATAACTCCTCTCCTCCCCCAGTTCCCACCGGTGCGACCAAGCTGGAAATCTGGCCTGATTGTAATAGCAGGGGATAACCGACCAAAAAGGCAAACAAACCTATTATCACTATCGGTATTATTGCTATTGCCGCCGTAAAAGCCGCCCCAACCGCCCCTCCCAAAGCCAAAGCCACTCCTCCCAACGCCACCCCCGCCCCCATCAATCCTCCCGGTATATTGCCTATATTTTCTCTCATCCATTTTTTTATTCCCAGCGACAAGCCCAAATTTTCCATCACTTTGCCTATTTTTCCAAATACCTTTTTGACCAATGGTGCCAAAGCTATCACCCAACCAATCGGCCCTCCCAACGCCCCCGCTACTCCCTTAGCCGCCACTCCCGCCCCGGCTTTCACTCCCGCTCCCGCCGCCACTTTACCACTTGTTGCCAGCCCTTTAAACGCCATTCCCAAAGCCTGTCCCAAGTTTTTCCCCTGAGACATTAGCAGGCTGGTTTCTTTGGCAAAAGCTACCAAAGGTTGTGCTCCGATTTTATTTTTCAGATTCAGTACCACTCCATCCATTCCTCCACTTTTAAAAGCCCCAATCCAGCCCCTGACTCCCGCAATTCTTCTTCTGGCCCTGATAAAAGAATTCACCACATCCGGTGCTCTCATTTCCCTCATCACCCCTCCCACCGCTCTCACCTGTCTGAAATTATCTGCCACCGCCAAGTTGGGAATTTCTCTTCTGGCCTCTTCTTCTGTTGCCATGTCCCTTCTAAAATTTCCCGTTACCAACATTCGATAAACCACCTTAGTTCTGACAAAACCTTCTTCAAATTGCCCCGGACTTACCCCTGTCTTTTCTGTTTCTTCTCTGGCCTCTTCCCGATAAGCTTCTATCGCTCCACTTACCGATAAATTAGCCACCATTCCCGCATATTTTTCTATTTTTTCTCTCGCCACTTCCTCATTTCCCGGAGCCTTAGCCACCTCTATCACAATCGCTTCTCTCAATACTCTTTTTTCTTCTATTTCCAAAATCTCTCCTTTTGTTTCTTTGGTTTTGGCAATTGCTTGGTTAGCTTCTTTTAACTCTACTCCGCTTACTCCCTCCACTTCTCCCTCTTTTATTTCTTCCTTTTGTCCCCTCAGCACTGCTACTACCAGTTCTTCTGCCTTGGTTACTTCTCTTTCTCCGCCTATTTTTTGCGCCAGCCTATGAGCTATCATTTCCGTTTCTACCCGGGCCGCTTTTTCCACCGCCGTACTTCTTTTTAAGCTCTCCAAATATATTTCCTGTTGTCTGGTTACAAAATTTCGCACATTCTTCCCGCTTTTTTTCTCAAATTCCGCCGCTGCTTTTTCTCTATCTTTTCCTTCTGCCAAGGCTTTTTCGTAATCCGCCACCAATTTTTCCAGTTCAACTGCATTCAAAGATTTGCTTCCCATCTCTTTTTCTCCGCTCTCTTCTTCTGTTTCTCCTTCAGTCAACCCACTCAAAAAGGCCATTATCTCTCTCCTACTCCCTTCATCTTCTAGGTTTATTTCGCCACTATACCCCCACTTTGCCAGTAAATTTCGACAGGCTTTCTCAAACTCGGCCCTTTGTTCTGCTTCAATCTCCTCTCCCTCATCCAATTTTTTCAAAGAATACAGCACATCTTCTATCGTTTCATAAGACACCTTCCAATCCAGCTTAGTTTTAG
>JAHIEZ010000037.1 GCA_018901355.1 Patescibacteria group bacterium
AAAATCAGTAAAAATGCCAACATTTAATCAATTAATCAAAAAAGGTCGTCAACGAAATTCGACAAAAATTAAAGCTACTGCTCTTCGCGGTAATTTTAACAGTATCAAAAATCGCAATGTCATAAATTGCAATCCCTTCAAACGCGGTGTGGTCACGGTGGTCAAAACCATGACTCCCAAAAAGCCCCATTCTGCTTTAAGAAAAGTTGCTAAAATCAAGCTTAGCAATCGCAATTTAGTCACCGCCTATATCCCCGGAGAGGGTCACAACTTAGCCGAGCACAGCATTGTTTCTGTTAGGGGTGGTCGTGTTCGGGATTTACCCGGTGTTCGCTATCACATCGTCAGGGGTAAATATGATTCCGGCGCCGTAGTTGGTCGTCAACAATCAAGAAGCAAGTATGGTAGCAAAAAAGGTGCCGTTAGCACCTCCGCCCCCGCCGAGGCTACTAATTAAAAATTTGATCATAAACTATCCGTGTCCAGAAAAGGTCCCAGTAAAATAAAAAAAATATTACCCGACAGCACCTATCAAAGTGTTCTTGTCAGTAAGATCGTCAATTATGTTATGTTGGATGGCAAAAAAAATGTTGCCAGACAACAAACACACCAAGCTCTTGATTTGGTTCATCAGCAAAATCCCAAAAAAGACACTATCGAGCTTCTCGATTTAGCTTTAGACAACATTAAACCCCGGGTAGAAGTCCGTCCTCGTCGTATCGGCGGTGCTGTTTACCAGGTTCCTTCTCTTTTGCGGACTCATCGTCAAAACTCCTTGGCTATTCGCTGGTTGGTTCAATCTGCCCGCCGTCGTCCCAACAAACAATTTCATACCTTTGCCCAAAAATTAGCCGCCGAAATTCTAGATGCTCTTCAAAATAAAGGTGAGGCGGTAGCCAAAAGAGTCGAAGTGGAAAGAATGGCTGAAGCCAACAAGGCCTTTTCTCACCTTAAGTGGTAGGGGCAATGCTTGCTTTACTGTCTCTTTTCCCTCATACTTAAAAAAATGTCTCTCTTTTCCAAAAACCAGTTTGTTCTCTGGCCCAAAAGCAAAACAGTAGAAGTTTATTCCAACAGAAAAGATCAAAACACCGCTTCTTTCGATCTGAATTTGCTCAAAGAACAAACAGACCAAGACCTGCAATCTTTATCTTTTTATCTTAAAAAAAATAAGATAAAAAATGTCTCTGTTTTGCTTTCCGACGATCTTGTCGTTATCAGATCTTTTGTTTACGACAGCAAAATAAGCTCAATTGAAAAAAAAGAGCTATTAAGTTTATCCCAAGCTTTTATTAATTTCCCTATGGAAGAAGATAGTCTTGAATACGAGTTAGTCAATGATGCTTCAAAGACTACCATTAGAACCACCATTTACGATCTTTCAAAAATCAAGATTCTAAAATCAAATCTTGCTCGTCTCAAACTAAAAACAAGCTCCTTTTTACCGGCTTCCGTTGCCCTTTGTTCCCTTATCAATAGTTTCTATAAACAGGAGTATTTTCTTATTTTTCCTCAAGGAACCAAACACTATCTTCTTGTTTTAGCCAAAGGCAAAGACGTTTATCTTAGCACTTGTCTTAAGGGTGATCCTCTAGACATTCAAAAAACGGTTAATTACTCTAACCTCTATTTTTCTACCGTCACAAAAAAAATCTTTTTGCCACGGGATAACGCTCCGGAAATTATTTCTACCACTAAAATGGAAAAAACCCCTTTTGACCAAAGTCAAATTGCCCAAAATTTTCATCAAGCCCCCAATTTACCCTTACCGGTATTAGCGATTATGGTTTCCCCCAACGACTCAAATCCTGATATAATCAATATTATGGAAACAGAAAACAACAATCAAAGCAATAGTCCTCCCAAAAAGAAAAATATTCTGCCCCTGATAGCCGTTTTTGTTCTCACTTCTGCCCTGGCCTCTGTTCTTATTTGGTACGTTCTCAACAGATCAGACTCTACTTCTTCTGATCAACCCGAATCTGCTCTTGCCCCTACTTCTGTTCTTGAACCCACCTCTGTTCCTTTACCTACCCTGGCGCCTATCGACAAAGATCTCAAAATCAGTGTTCTCAATGCCACCGACATCAACGGTCAGGCCGGTGCCTTTAAGGCCAAGTTGACCGAATTGGGTTTTACCGATGTGGCGGTTGGCAATAGCAAAGAATCTCTCACCTCCAACATAATTAAAACCAAAAAAGAAACCCTGGCCACTTTTTCCGCTTATTTTAAGGATAAGTTATCAGATTATTTCCCCGCCGATTATCAGGATTCTTTAGAGGCCGACTCCACCTATGATCTTGTTTTCATCGTTGGCACCAATCTCAGCCAGCCTTCTCCCAGCCCTTCTCCCGTTCTAGAAGAAAGTAACGAATAAATGAGAAAAATTCTAATCAGTGGTGGTCTTGGTTTTATTGGCAGTAACTTTATCCTCTATTGGCTTGAAAAATATCCCCGTGATTATATTATCAATCTCGATAATCTCACTTACGCTGCCAACCCCGATAATCTAAAAGACGTTTCCTCTCTATCTTGTTACCGTTTTGTCAAAGGCGACATTTGTGATGCCAAGCTTGTCGATAAACTTATTGCTCAAGTAGACACTGTCGTTCATTTTGCCGCCGAATCTCACGTTGACAGATCTATCAACGACCCTCTCCTCTTTGTTAAAAGCAATGTTTTGGGTACCTATAATTTGCTTTATTTTGCCCAAAAACATCGCCTTTCTCATTTCCACCACGTTTCTACCGATGAGGTTTTTGGCTCAATTCCCCTAAACTCAAATCGCCAATTTACTGAAAGTACCGCTTACGATCCCAGTAGTCCCTATTCTGCCTCTAAAGCTTCTTCCGATCATTTTGTCAAAGCTTTTCATAAAACCTTTGGTTTACCCGTTACTATCACCAACTGTTCCAACAATTATGGTCCTTTTCAAAATCCGGAAAAGATGATTCCTCGTTTTATTACCA
>JAHIEZ010000038.1 GCA_018901355.1 Patescibacteria group bacterium
AAATTTTGTCGGTTCATCC
Organism: Patescibacteria group bacterium; assembly: GCA_018901355.1. Classification (GTDB taxonomy): domain Bacteria; phylum Patescibacteriota; class Microgenomatia; order UBA12405; family UBA12405; genus JAHIEZ01. The sequence goes on from JAHIEZ010000038.1 coordinate 20, forward strand.
GGTAGTTTTATTCCTTGCGCCAAAACTTTCATCAATTTATACCTGGAATATGTAATATGTCTACTGTTATCAATCTTAGCAAAAACACCGCAAACACCGACACCAACAGTCCCGTTACCGCCGAGCCGATTGTTTCTCTGGCCGCCTGCATCGCTTTCGGATCTCCCTTGGTCGTCGCCATCATGATAAATCCATAAATCATCAGCAAAAAGGCAATTCCTCCCGCCACTCCAAACAACCAGCTTAAGAGCCAAGCCACAAAATCATTGGCAGAAACCGGCACACAGCCCAAAGCCGTGTTTACTCGGGGATCACTCGAATCTGCTCCAAAACCGGGGCAAAATTCATTTGCCGCCCACACTTGATTTATCCTTCCGCTCAAACCCATTACAAAAATTGCCCAAAACGCCGACAATCTACTTAATTTCATGCCCTAGTATACCAAATGTTACTATTTACTAGTGACCAAAAAAGCCATTTTTTTTATTATCTTTATTTTTCTTTCTTTTCTCCTTCCCCGCCTTGTTTTTGCTCTTAGTTTAGATGACGAAATTAGCCAAATTAGTAAGCAAATTGCCGATCTGGAATCTGCCATTGCTCCTCTAAAAAACGAATCCACTAGTTTAAAAACAAAAATTTCCTCTGCCAAGTCTCAAATTTACCAAACTCAAACCGCCATCACTGATATTGGTCAAAAACTGATAGACAAAGAAGCCGATTTAGAAATTCAAAAACTCCTCTTTTCCGAAAGAATCAAAAGATATTACAAAAATTCCAAGAAATTTTCTCCTCTCTTAGTCTTTTTTTCTCAGGATCAAAGCTCCGATCTTTTGCGTCAATATACCTGGTATCAGTCCATTATCAATCGCGACAAGGGTCAAATTATTCAGTTTGGTCAGGATATTAAATCTCTCAATCAAAACAAAGAAAAACTAAAAGTTTCCCAAGAAAAACTGGCTGTTCTCCAAAAAAGCTTAGAAGATCGGTTTGGTTTTCTGGCTACCGAAATCAAAAAGGCCGAAGATTACAAAGCCGAGTTAACCCGAAAACAACAGGATTTAATCGCCGCCAAAACCGCCATGTTCAACACTTCCGTTGGCGATGTCAGCTCCTCTCAAGACCCCGCTTCTCGGGCCGATTACAACCCCGGTTTTTCTCCCGCCTTTGCTCTTTTCTCCTTTGGTGCTCCTCACAGAAAGGGCATGAGCCAATTTGGTGCTTTTGGTCGGGCCAAACAGGGTCAAAACGCCGAAACTATTCTAAAAGCCTATTATGGTGATATTAGGATAGAAACCATTGATACCGCCGGTTCTATCAATACTTCCGTCGGTACTCTGCCCTTTGAAGACAATTATCTTTTAGGCATTGCCGAAATGCCCACCAAATGGGGAGAAGAAGGTGGCATGGAGGCTCTAAAGGCCCAAGCTATTGCCGCTCGGACCTACTCTTTAGCTTATACCAACAATCGTGCCGGTTCTATTTGTGTTACCGAAGCCTGTCAGGTTTACAGTTCTTCCAAGGCCGGTTCTCCCGGCATTTGGCGTGACGCTGTCACCGCCACTCGGGGTATGGTTGTCAAATCAAGCCAAACCAACAATATTTTTTCCACCATGTATGCTTCCACTTCCGGTGGCGCTATCTATTCTTATACTTCCCTTGGTCACTCCACTCCCCAAATTTGGGATACCACCTGCAACACTCAGTCTTGCTGGCCCGGTGACGCCTACGAAAAAATTTCCGATTCTCCCTGGTATTACAAAGGTTGGTATCAGACCAGATCTTACCAGTCCTGCGGTCGTTCTCATCCTTGGCTCAATCAGGAAGAATTTTCCGACGTTTTAAATGCCATTCTCTATTATTCCCGGACCAACGATTATTCTCATCTTTCCCAAATCGATTCCGGTGGTTGTTTTGGTGGTAACGACCCGGATGCTTGGTCCAAAGACGAGCTTCGTCGTCAGGTCGGTAGTCACGGTGGCCCCATCAGTTCCGTTAATTCTGTTAGCATTGATTATTCCACTTCCGGTATTACTCAAACCGTTAGAGTCAGTACCGACAAGGGTGATTTTTCCTTTTCCGGCGATGATTTTAAGACCGTCTTCAACCTTCGTGCCCCCGGCGCTATTGTTATCAAATCCTCTCTCTTCAACATCGAAAAGAAGTAGAATGCTAAAATAGATTATGCCACGAGCTTCCAATTTAGACACTATCGCCCCCGATGATTTAATTGCCCCTCCTGCTTCCCCCAAGCCTAAGCCCAAAAAAAAGTCTAAACTCAAAAAAATTTCTCCAAAACCTATTTCCCAATCTAAAGACCTGCCTTACCGCCAAAAAGTTTACCAACTTATCAAAGACACCACCAAAACCTCCTTTTCTTCTTTTTTGGCTCGTCCCAAAGTTTTTACCTTTGATTCCCGCGAAGATGACGAGGAGATTATTTTAGTTTTACGCCGTCATTGGTTTACCAATCTATCCTGGATTATTATCGCTCTTTTTATGTTTCTTACTCCGCTCGTTCTTTCTTTTTTCCCTTTTTTCAATCTTTTTCCTCAAACTTTTCACCTTATCATGTTTCTTTTTTTGTACTTGATTTCTTTTGCCATCGCTTTTGAAAATTTTTTGTCTTGGTATTTTAATGTTTTTATCATTACCGAAGAAAGGGTGATTGACATCGATTTTTACAATTTAATCGACAAAAAGATGTCCGAAGCCAAAATTAGCATGATTCAGGATATTACCGTCAAAACCAACGGTGTTGCTCAAACCCTCTTCAATTTTGGCACCATTCTGGTTCAGACCGCCGCCGAAGTTCCGGTTATTACTGTCGAAAAAGTTCCTTCTCCCAATATCGTTTTACAAGTTCTTCAACAAATGCGCTCCGAAGAAGAGCAGGAAGTTTTGGAGGGCAGACTCAAATGAACCAAGAAGTTTCTTTTTTTCTATCTTTATCTCAAAGTATTTTTGCTTTTCTTGGCTCTCTTATCTATTCTATTTTTGCCTTAGTTATCGTTAAACAAGTCAAGTCTATGTCCAAAAATGTTTATGACAAATTCAACCGAATCCTGATTATTTTTTCCTATCTCCATTTTGTTTTCTCTCTCGTCTTCCTTTTTTCCGCTTTCTTGCTTTTGATAACATAAATAAATGCACTTCACCTGCCGCTCTTTTATTGGAAAACCCGAGCCGGGTCATTGGTCCCAATATTGGGAAAACGAACCCGACGACCCCTTTATTGTCGGCCGTCGTGGCCACCTTTTTGGTCTTCTTAGCCTCAAATTTGACGATGACTCTCAATCTGCCAGTGATTTTGGTCACCAAATTATCAGAGAAATTAGTCAATCCTATTTTTCTTCTTCAGAACTTGGTCCGGCCGATCAGCTTCATGAGGCTATAAATTCGGTTACCGCCAACCTTGATCCCCAAGTTTCCTTTTTGAGTATTATCACCGCTGTTGTTTATCAGCAAACACTTTATTTATTTATTTATGGTCAAGGCCACGTCATTCTTCGTCGTCTCAATCAAATTGCTCCTCTCCTAACCGGCAAAGACAACCAATCGGTTTCTCTTTCCGGTCCTCTCCGGGCGGAAGATGATGTTTTCTTTTGTACCTCGGCTTATTTTGATCAAACAAGCTGGAAAAAAATAAAAGAAATTTTATCCTTTCCTTCCATTAAAGAGATAGAAGAATCTGCCCTTTCTTCTCTCTATTCGTTGCCTGATCAAATTGCAGTTTCCGCCGCTCTTGTTCAACCTCATTTTGATACTCCTCCGGAAGAACCGGAAGCACCGCCTCCCATTGCCACTCCTCCGCCTGTTGAAGACTCCTCTCCTCCCCGTCCTTCTTTTTCTCTGCCTTCTTTTTTCAAAAAAGCTTTAAGCAAAAAACCGGAACTTTACGTTTCCCATCATCAAGTCGGACAATTAAACAAACGCAAAAAACTCAATATTGCCATTGCACTTGTTTTACTTTTGGCGCTGGCTTTTAGTTCTTATTTTGGTTTTCGCAAAACCGAAGCCGCCAAAGCGGAAGCCAAATTTAGTCAACTATCTCAAAAAATCACCGACTCTCTCAAAAATGCCCGTGATGTTAAAAACATAAATCTGGAAAGCTCCGTCGAATTTGCCGCTCAAGCAGACTCTCTCTATCAGGAAATTGCTCTTCTCAATCTTCATCAGGAGCAATTAGATTCTTTTCACCAGCAAATTCAGGATATTTTAGCCCAAACCGGTTCATCCCAAGGCCTAAGTCTTGATTTTTTTTACGACACCTCTTCTATTAGTTCTAAGCCCAAATACAGTCAAATGATTTTTTCCGACGATAGTCTCTATCTTTTAGATTCTTCCATTGGTCGGGTTGATTCTCTTGGTTTGGAAAATAAAAACACCAAAAATATTTCCATCAGTGACGATATCAAAAACGCCCTCACTCTCGTCAAATCAGACAACAATTATTATATTCTTACCGCCACCGACGTCTCTCTTTTGGCTAAAACCAAAACCGAAGCAAAAATTAAATTTTCCGACATTGGTTCAAACATCAAACCTCTGGATCTTCAGTCTTGGAATAGCGCTCTTTACTTGCTTACCGACAGTTCTATTTATAAATACACCCTTTCCGGTTCTTCTTTCTCTTCTCCTTCAGCTTGGCTTCAAGACGAAACTGTTTTGCCTCAAAACCCCAGTTCTTTTGCTATCAATGGCAAAATTTGGCTTCTCTCTGCCACTGGTAAGCTCCAGCCTTATATCCGTGGTCTGGCCGATAATTACCAACTTTCTCAAACACAAGATATTAGCCAGGCCAAAAATCTTCTCACCGGCCTTGACGACCAACGTCTTTTCTTTACCGCTTCCGACAATTTAGTCTATGTTTACGACAAAGACGGTCAATTTATTTCCAAATACAATTTAGGTGACCAAAAAATTCAAGACATTGCTTTTGATGAAAAAGCTTCTGTTCTTTATCTTCTTTGTCAGGACCAAAAAATTTACTATCTTTCCTTATAGGATATAATTGCCTCATGAGGCATTTCAATCGTCAATCCCGTGACTATAAATTTATCGAAAAAGTCGAAGCCGGACTTGTTCTGACTGGTTCTGATGCCAAATCGCTTCGTGTTCAGCCGGTTCAATTTCAATCCGCTCAAGTCGAAATTCAAAACGGTCAACCGGTCATTATCGGCCTCAATATCCCTCTTTACAAATATTCACAGGGCCAAACTATCGACACCACTCGTAGCCGTAATCTCTTACTTTCTTCTTCTCAAATAAAAAAACTCCAATCTTACCGCAAACAAAAATACATGCTTATTCCGGTTACCATCTATTCTCAGGGAGTTTGGTTTAAGCTGGAAATCGGCATCGGCCGCAAACTAAAAAAATACGAAAAAAGAGAAATACTAAAAAAAAGAGAATTTAGAAAATCATTCTAAAATTTTGTGTTTTTTCAAAAAAGCTCTTCCAGATCCTGATTTAAAATATTTTTCTAAATTAAAAGCAGAATACTTATTTCTTATTGAAATAACAGCGATCAAACTTACGGGTAATCTACTTTTTGTTGCCCCAACCAGTCCTTTTTTGTGTTTCTCAAACCTTTCTTTTAGGTTATTAGTACAACCAAGATAGGTTTTTTTATCCTTACAACTCAAAAAATAAACATGGTACACCTACCAATTTATCATATTTTGTGGAGGACTTTGTCTCGCCGTAGCCGAGACGACTAGCTGAAGCGAAGTCCGACTTCGCTAAAGCTACGTCGAGGCGAAGGAGGAGATGCCCCGCAATGAACGGGGGTCCGAAATGGAATTTAAAAAACGTCTACAAGCTTATTTTGCTTATTTTTAATCCTCAAAATATAAACAAAAAAATTCTTTTGAGGCTCTGTTTGTTTTTCCCTCTCGGGAATCTTATTTATCGTTAAAAACAGAAATTAACGACACAGCATTCCAGTTTAAATTACACCCGACCAATCTCCTCTGGAATGGGGGACTGATCCGATGGCTAATTTAGCAAACAGCCAAGGCTGGAGTTTGATTTCCAAACAAGGACCGTTCAAGTTCACCGAATTTATCGGCAACTTTAGCTAAATTAACACCAAAAGTTTTAGCTTTGGCATTTTCTTTTTGAAATCTGTTTTACGACTGTTTTCAAAGTCGGCTTGCGGTTTTTCAAAGTTCTCTTCCGTCGATGCAATACATCTCCGTATTTGTATTATACCAAAAATCTTCTAAAATATCCTATATTATTTTCTCAAAACCAACATTTATCAAGAAAGTCTTAATATAGACTTGATTTTGACTATTTATGTGTTATTATTAGGCTATGCAAACACAAAACACTCAACTTCGGGTAACCTTACCGGTTCAACTTCAGGCTTATTTACAGACCAAAGCCAGTAAATTTGGCCTAAGCCTATCCGCTTATGTCAAAAACTTAATTATCAATGACGTTCAAGACGTTGACTATCCTATTTTTCAAGCCTCCGACGGGGTAGAAAAATCTTATAAAAAAGCCATCAAAGACAGATCTAAAGCTGTCGAAGTCAACGACATTGACCAATATTTTAGTAACCTGTGAAAAAGATTACCTTAAGTCCTTTGTTCCGGAAACAACTAAAACAGTTACGACAAAAAGATATTAAGTTATTTGGAAAAATTCAAAAACAGCTTGTTTCATTTCAGTCTAACCCTCGGCACCCTTCCCTACGTTTACACAAATTAAAAGGCGAATTGCAGGACGTTTGGAGTTTGTCGGTTACCATGAATTTCCGATTGCTTTTTATAGAAGATACGGAGTACTATTTTTTTGATATGGGTAACCACGATCAAATATATAAAAAATAAATTTGCTATATTATTTTTTCTTTTCTTAATCTTCCCAGGCCGGTTAGTATTACTACACTTACAACCAAACTAAAAACACCCGAAAATTGTTCCAAATAAAATTTAAATACTGATGATAGAAATATATTTATCAATAAGCCCATTCGGAAATAATTTATTCCTCGACTTTTCTTTTTTCGCCACACCCAATAAATTCCTGCCATAAAAAAGATCGATGTTAGAAAATCAAAAAATATTTTTAATCCAAACATCCACCCATTCCATTCTTGTGAAAATAAATATTTACCAAAAATCATCGCATCATATATTCCTCCGATTGCATAAATTAATGCCAAAACCAACAAAAAAATCAAAGCGAATCGTTTTTTAAAAACATCATGATAGGTAAATCTTTTTATCCCCTTCCACCATCTTTGGGTCCGTCTTTCTTTTTTGTCCTCAATCGCTTCTATTTTTACAATCAAATTTTTCAAACCGATCACAAAAAATTTAATTGCCGGATCTGTTTTTTTAGTCAAACGATTTAGTTTTTTTATCAATTCTCTCTTTTTACTTTTTCCCAAGTCTTTTTCTGTTATTTCTTCTAAATCAGCCAAAGCTTGATACAACAGCGTTTTTGGATTTTGCGCTATGTTTCTTTCCAAAAATCGGTAAAGCAAAAACATCAAAACAAAAAATATATACATCACCACAATCGCCGGTTGAAAAAAATAATCATTGTCTATCGACAAAAATTTTCCCGACTCATCAATAAACCATCCCAATCCCCAGCCAAACCCGACCGAAGCTATTTTTTTATATTTTTGTCCATGGGTAATCAAAGCTAAAATCATTCCCCAAAGCATTAATATTCCTCCCCAAAACAAGTGAGAAATGTGCCACTTGCCTCCTCCAATTATCGGGTAAGACGTCATGTCTAAAAATAATCTTGTCAATAGCACCGTTCCTATCGCACTCACCATCATTATCAAAATCAACTCGCTTGCGTTTTGTTTAAATGGTAGTATTACCCTCATTCTTCATTCTATACTTATTTTATGTTTCTCGATTTTTTATTTCCTCCCCGTTGCTACATCTGTTCCCGTCCCGGTTCCTATTTTCATCCTCATTGTTTTTCCTATCTTGATAGTCTGCCTTTTGTTCCGCCTTCCTTTTCCGATCAGGGACGGCTCTCTCTTTTTAAATATCACGGCCCTATCCGTCGGGCTATTACTGATCTTAAATATGATTTTGTCAGCCATCTTGTTCCTGATTTTTCTTCTCTTGTTTGTCACAAATTAAAAACAGACTTTCCTAATTTACTCAAATACTGGAAAAAATTTCATTATTGTTTTGTTCCCATTCCTCTTCACCCCAGTCGCCAGCGTTTTCGCGGCTTCAACCAATCGGCTCTGCTTGCTTCTCGTCTTGCTTCCGATCTCAAGCTTGGTTATAGTCAATCTCTGCTTCGTCCTCGTCCCACTTCTCCTCAAGCCCAGTTAAGCCGTCCGGAGCGTCTAAAAAATCTTGGCCAACCTTTTTGTCTTAATTCCCCCTCTCCTCTCCCCCAAAATATCATTCTTTTCGATGATGTCTACACCACCGGCGCCACCATTCGTGCCGCCATTATGGCTCTACCTGTTTCCACTTCTCTTTTTATTTTTACTCTGGCTTCCTAGTTAATTTCTCTGTTCCGGTACATTTCCACTGATCGTTCGGCCTTTTTTTATTTCTTCCTCGTTTTTTGGCATGACTGCCTCTTCTATTTTTGCCTCTTCCAGTATCGTTCCTTCAATTGGGGTTAGCGAGCTTAAGTAAAAATTATCCACATGTAGTCCATGTCCGGCCAACGACTCCTGCAATTCTTCTTTAATCTCGTCTTCTATTTTAGTTCTGTCGGTTGATAGAGCCATATTTAGGGCATAATTAGTTATCACTTTTCTAATCCTGCTTCTGGTTACCGGTCTGACCACTTTGCTCACAAAATTTTCTCCTATATTCTGCCAAATTTCAGGTAGTTTCTCGGTATCAAGTTTTATCAGAACTGTCGCCTCCACCGCCACGAACTTATTGTCAGCCGTGACCGCATTTATCACCTCATCACCCATGATCTCTTTACCATCATCTTTCAAAATCACATCTTTACTGATAGTGTATTCAATCAGCTGAGCGTTAAACAGCTTCACCCGATGAATTATCGGGATCTTAAAATGCATTCCCGGATACCACACATTCTTAATTACCCCCCTAAAAATACTGTAAATACAGCCCACATGTCCCGGCGGCACGGTCACGATAAAACCGCCTACTACTTCGTCTACAAAAAGGGAGACTAATAAGTTGTCTATGGATGCCATATATTTATTGATTATACACGGAAAGCCTCTGCCAGTTCTAGCAGTTCTTTTCGAGGATTTTTTGCTTTTACCACATCTGAAGCCACCAAAATGCCCGACGCTCCCATTTTCAAAGCTATTTCCACATCTTTTGCTTCATGTACTCCGGCTCCTGCCAGCACCGGTATCGGTTTTAAAATTTTAACCATTTTTTCAATCATTTTCGGTTCTTCGCTTGCCACCGACTTCTCTTTATTTCCAATCAAATATTTTGGTTCATAAGCCACAAAATCGGTTTTTAAATTTTTTGCCCAACCCTCAATTTGTCCCAGGCTTTGCAAACACAGTACCGACACAAAATCTTTTGGCCAGTCAGCTAGCATTTTTCTGATTGTCCCCGGTTTTTTCCGGCATTCCGAGTGATTGATTAGACTACCGTCTATCCCCAACGCCTTAGCCGCTTTTGCCGACACATTCCCCGTTTTTGCTCCTTCCATATATTCCCCCACATCCTGCAAAAATACTCTTCTTTTGGTTATTTCTTTCACTCTCAAAGCATCCAACGCTCCCACTACCGGTATTATTTCCACTCCACTCTTTTTGCTTACCTCCAGACAAATCTTTGCCAAATCTATCGCTTTTTTACCAAAACTTTCTTCATAAACTTTAAAATTTACCAATATCATTTTTTAATTATTTAATTTATATTTGCTGGTCGTCTGAGCTATTCCGTTCAGCAGATCCGGTAAGACCTTATCTACCGTTGCTCTATTTATTACCACTCCGTTTATGGCATTTTTAAAATAAGTATTCATTTCGTCGTTTAAGCCGTCATCAAAAGTTCGCGAACTGGTAAAACCGCAAGACGCTTGGTCCGCCGCTTCTACAAAAGCTTTTATCTTAGGATTACTCGCCAAAGCCTCGGCCATACTTTTTCTCGGACTGATTTCTCCAAAAGCCCTAATCTGTGACGCCGTTTTATTCATCAAATCCAAACCCTCCTGCGAAGCCAAATAAGTCAAAAAAGTAAAAGCCGCTTCTTTTTTTTCGCTTTTATTGTTAACTGCTTCCACCCAATAACTGGCCCAATGAATATCCGTCAACCCCTCTCCTCCACTGGTATTTATTGGCAATTGAGGCACTTTCATAATGCCATAATCAAGATCTGGTGTCATTTCTCCCAAGTTAAACACTCTCCAAGCCGGGGCAAAATAAAAAGCCAAATTACCGCTGGCAAATAGCTGAGTAGAGTTGGGCAAATCTGCATCCCAAGTTTTTCCGTCGGCAAACAAGGTGTAAAAAGTCAGCACTGTTTTCAGTTTTTCTGCAAAAGCCACATCTTGTTTTTTAATATCTGCTCCATTTTGTTTCATCATCAGTCCCACAATATCACTCCAATGATCCACGTTTTCTGTCGTTCCCATTGCCACCCCTGCCACTTTAATCTTTCCCCGTTCGTCTTTGACTGTTAATTTTTCCGCCGTACTTTTAAATTCCAGCCAACTTTCCGGCAATTTCACTCCGGCCGCCTCAATCAGTTTTTTGTTATAAAAAAGCGACAAACCATCATACATTATTGGTACGGCCATAAAAGAGCCGTCCTTTTTTAGATCCCTTTTGTAAACTTCAAAAAAATCTTCTTCCATCCCTATTTTATCCGTCACTCTTTTTGGTATCGGTGCCAAATAATCACTAAACATCGGCAACCAGCTGGCATGAATTCTAAAAATATCCGGTACCTCCTCCGTTCCGCCTTCCTTTTTCAATCTTCCCGCTAGTCGGCTTCTGTAATTATCATAAGAATTTTTACTGTAATTTATTTTAATATTGGGATTTTTAGCTTCAAAGTCAGCTATTACTCCAGCCATCACACTTTCTTCCTCCCACAAACCCCAATAATTTAGGGTCACTATTTTTCCGCTTTTAACACTTCCATCCCCCAACATTTTAATTACCAAAACTATTACTATTATTACCACCGCTATTCCTCCGCCTATCATCCATTTGGGCAAATTCTTTTTTTCCGTCTTTTTTTCAGAACTGACCACTTTTTCCGCTTCTTTTTTTTCCTCCTCTTCCTCCTTATCCAAACCCAACGGTACTCTTGAAGGCAACGGAGATTTTATTTCACTTAAGTTCACTCTTATATCATACCAACATTTCTCTTTTTAATCACAAGCCTAGCTGGTAAAATAAAGCCATGTCACCTTTTTGGTCCAGTTTTATCGCAGTTTTTGCGATTAGTTTTTTGTCTCTTTTTTTAGCCCTTATTCTTGTCAGTCAAAAAAAATCCTTGCCCCGTCTCAGTCAATTTTTAGTTAGCTTGGCCGTTGGTTCTTTACTGGGAGATGCCTTCATCCATCTTATTCCTGAGTCTTTTGAGCATCTTTCTTCTGCCAGTTTTTCTTTACTGCTTAGTTTAGGTTTTTTCCTCTTTTTTATTTTAGAAAAAACTCTTTGTTGGCATCACTGTTCTCCTTTGGAAAACCATCAGCACCGCCATCCTATTGTGGCCGTCAACTTAGCCACCGACTCGCTTCACAATTTTATTGATGGTCTTATTATTGCTTCCTCTTTTTCTGTCAATTTCTCCCTTGGTTTGGCCACCAGTTTAGCGGTGCTTTTTCATGAAATTCCTCAGGAGATAGGGGATTTTGGTATTTTTATTCATCAGGGTCTTTCCCCCCTTAGAGCTCTTTTTCTCAATTTACTTTCTGCCCTGACCGCCTTTCTTGGTGTCTTTCTCCTTTTTTTGCTTGGTCCTACCGTTGCCAATTTGGCCGATTTTCTTCTGCCTTTTACTGCCGGTGGTTTTATCTATTTGGCCGCCTCTGATCTTGTCCCTCTGCTTCACTCTCATTCCGGTTCTCCCTCCTCCGATTTCCTTCAATTTTTTTTCATCAGCCTCGGTCTTTCCATTATGTTCCTGTTATCATAAACCATGGAAGTTTCAATTTATACTGATGGCGGGGCTAGGGGCAATCCCGGCATTTCCGGTTTTGGTTTGGTGGTTTTAGATCAATCTCAAAAAATTATTCACCAACAGTCTCAATTTCTTGGTATTAAAACTAACAATGAAGCCGAATACCTTGGTCTGATTGCCGCTCTTACTTGGTTAAAAGACAATTATGATTCTCTCTCTATTACCCAAGCCAACTATTACTCCGACTCCCAGCTTTTAGTTAGACAAATTAAAGGTAGCTATAAAGTTAAAGCCCAAAATCTTTTACCTCTTTTTCTTTCCGCCAAAACTCTTTTGTCCCAAATTCCCATCCCTTTTCATCCTCAGGATATTCGTCGCCACCACAATCAACTGGCCGACTCTCTTGCCAATCAGGCCATGGATAGGCGTTAACCACCATGAAAAACAAAAATTCTGTTTTTTATTTTTTTGCCCTCAGTTTTTTTCTTTTTTCTTTACTCTGTTTTTTTCTCCGTTTTTCTTTTCAACTCACTCCGCCCCAAACTTTTCTTTTGCAAACAGATTTTTCCCGTCTTAGTCCTGATCAGGTCAACCAAATTATGAAATCAGATTTTTCTTTATTTACCGACCTTTCTCTTACTTCTTCAGAAGTTACTTTTTCTTTTCAACCGGCTTCAATTTCCGCCAAAATCAATTATCCCCAAACTGGCCAGCAACTTTTTTTTCAATACGACTCGGCTTTCTCTTTCTTTTCTCAAGTTAAAAGATTTTTTTCACCTCAGCATTATTCACTTATTGTCGATTACGATTCCCTGTCTTTTGACATCTTTCTGGCTGGTCTTTCAGCTCAGGTTAACCAAGCTTTTCTCCCCGCCAGGCTTGAGCTCAAACAAGGTCGAATTTCTTTTGTCCCCGGTCAGCTGGGTCAGCTTTTAAACATTGCCTTTCTTCGCCAAACCCTTCTCAATCGTCTAGCCCAAAATGACTCATCTCCTCTGGATTTACCTCTGGAAACTCTTGGTCGCCTGCCTACTGAAGACGACATTTCCGCTCTCAGTCAAAAAGCCCAAAAATTAATTGGTAAATCTCTGATTTTGACCGGAGATCTACCCGATATTATTGTTGATGATCAAACTCTCACCTCTTGGCTGGATTTTTTTTCAGAGGATAATTCCGAGATGATTAAACAATATGTTCACTCTTTGTCTCAGACGGTTAAAAAAGACCCCGTTAATGCCGTTTTTCAGTTTGAAGACAACAAAATCGTTGAATTTCGTCCTTCCCAAAACGGCTTTTCTCTTTTAGAAGATGATCTTTCCTCTTCTCTTGCCACTTACCTCAATCGCCTTATCGCCACCGACTCTGCCTCTCTTTCTTTCGCTCTTCCTCTTATTTCTGCTCCGCCCCTAGTTCGTACCCAAGATGCCAACAATCTCGGCATCAAAGAACTTTTAGGCCGGGGCACTTCCACCTTCAAGCACAGCTCTGCCATCAGAAACAAAAACATCCAAAAAGGTTCTTCTGTTGTCAATCATATTTTAGTTCCTCCCGGTTCTACCTTTTCTTTTTTAGAAGCCTTAGGTGATGTTACCCTGGAAACCGGTTATCAAAAAGCCTATATCATCCGTCAGGGTAAAACAGAACTTGATGTTGGTGGCGGTATTTGCCAAATTTCTACCACTTTTTTTCGGGCTATGCTGGATAGTGGGGTAGATATTATCGAACGTCGCCCCCATGCTTTTCGGGTTAGTTACTATGAAGAGGACAGACCTCCCGGTTATGATGCCACTGTTTTTATTCCCAATCCTGATCTTAAATTCAAAAACGACACTCCGGCTCACATTCTTATTCAAAGCACCTATGACGGAGACAACAAAATTCTCACCTATGAATTTTATGGTACTTCCGATGGTCGGCAAGTAGAAATAAAAAACTACAAACAATGGGGTTGGCAAGCCCCTCCCGAAACCCGTTACATTGACGACCCCACCTTACCACCGGGCAAATTGGTTAGAGAGGAAACCGCCGTTCCCGGCATCAAAACCTCTTTTGATTGGTTGGTCACCCGAGGTGACGAAATTCTCCATCAGCAAACATTCCAAAGCAATTATGTTCCCTGGGCCGCCGTCTTCCGCCGTGGAGTTTAGTTTTATAATTTTGCCCTTGGTTCTCTGTCCAGTTTGCTAATGTTTTTTACAAACTCACCCCTTTTAGCTTTATAATACGCCACCACTCCGATCATGGCCGCGTTGTCTGTATTTAATTTTTTACTCCAAGGCAAATACAGAGGTAGATTTCTCTTTTTTGCCAATTTTTTCAATCTTTTTCTTAAATTTTGATTAGCCATCACTCCGCCACTGGCCATCAGGCTTTTTGGGCAGTAGTAGTCAACTGCCTTTTCAAAACGGATTAGTAAGCTGTCAAATACTGCTTCCTGAAAACTGGCCGCCAAATTGGCAAAATTTTTGCCAATTTTTTCTTTACTCCAATCTTTAATTTGGTAGTAAAAACTGGTTTTTAGTCCCGAAAAAGAATAGTCAAAGCCTTTCCTACCCTTCATTGGTCGGGGCAAATCCAAAAATTTTTCATCGCCTTTTTCCGCCAATCTCTCAATTATCGCTCCTCCTGGATATCCCAGTCCCATCAATTTTGAAGCCTTATCTAGTGCTTCTCCTGCCGCATCGTCCAGCGTTTCTCCTTTTACTTCATATTTTCCTATTTTTTTCATTAGCACAATCTTGCTGTGTCCCCCCGATACCGTCAACACCAAGGCCGGTAGCTCTATTTTTCTTTCCGGTTTGCCCCGACTGTTTTTCAAAAAATTACTCAAAATATGTCCCTCAATATGATTGACCGCCACCAATTTTTTCTTGTATTTTTTGGCCAAGTCTTTGGCTTTTTCTATTCCCACCCCCAAAGCTACCGCCAAGCCCGGTCCATAAGTTATCCCGATTAGATCAATTTCTTCTATTTTTACCCGGGCTCTTTTTAAAGCCTCCTCCACTATCGGTCCGATTTTTTCTTCATGAGCTCTTTTGGCCAAGTTTGGTACTACTCCTCCCCATTTGGCGTGCAAGTCAATTTGAGAAGAAATTACGTCGCTCAGTATTCGGTCTCCGTCCAATACTGCCGCACAAGTATCGTCACAACTGGTTTCAATTGCCAAAATCTTTTTCATTTGTGTATTATAAATTATGGACGCAAATAGGTCTGATCTAAATAATTTGGGTAAAAAGCCACCTTATCTTCTTTTGTCTTTTCTTTTTTTAGCTCTTACCGGTACTCTCCTTTTTTTCTTTCTAAAAATTTATACCCCATTTTCCGCCAAAACTCCTCCCGCCACCCCCACTTCAGCCATTCTCCCTCCCATTCCCACCATCGAGTCCCGTCCCAGTTATGATCTCGAGCCACCCCCCAGCTCTTTCCCTCTTCCCACTTCTATTCCTACCCTTACCCCTGTTGCCACTCCCACCCATCTTTCCTTTTCCAGCTCCGAAGATGCTTTTAGTCTGCAATATTCTCTGGACTACTCTCTTTCTCAAGATGAAACTTCCTCCGGTCGCCGTTATGCCTTTTATTCTCAGGAGGCCTCTATCACTGTTCATGTCGGCGATACTTGGTCCTGGTCTCATCCCGGTCGTCAATTTAGCCCTGAGTTCCAAGTCAATGGAGTTGATGCCTTCCGCTACGATATCAATCTTCAAACCATCGTCGATGTTGAAAAAGATGGCCGGAAATATACCGTTCAATGTGTCCACAACGGCAAAGACGAGCCAAAAGCCGACTGCGAAACCCTTCTCTCCTCCTTCCGTTTTCTCTAGCCTTTACCAGCTTATTTTCCTTGTTTTTTCATCCACATAAGAAAATCGTACCCCCACATAATTTACCTTTTTCTTTAGTTTCTCAAAATTTTTTTTTCCCATTCTTTCCGGCCATTCGATACAGGCCACTATTTTCGGCTCAAACAATTTTAAAAATCCAATCTCTTTCATTTCAAACTCTCTCTCGATTCGATACAAATCAAAATGCAAAAACCTCTTACCCTTGTCTATTTTATATTCGTTGTAAATCACAAAAGTAGGGGACTGTATTCTTTCCCCAATTCCCAATGCTTTTGCCAATCCTCTGGCAAAAACTGTTTTACCTGCCCCCAAATCTCCTGTTAGACCAAACACTAAAATCTTATTTTTCTTGTTCTCTCTTGCCAGTAAAAATTCCGCTATTTTTTTTGTTTCTGCCTCCGATTTTGACAGCAAACTTTTTCCACCCCCACTTGTTACCAGTTCACCTCTTCTCAGTATTTCTTTTTTCCCCACAGTATTAATCACTGTTGACGGTTTGTTTCTGGCCAGTTTTCCGCCATCAACTATCAAATCAATCATCTTCATTTTCTTTTTTGACAAAGTTTTTAGAAAGCTTTCTACCGAATAATGCGGACTTCTGCCCGCTAAATTTGCCGACGTTGCCGTTATTGCTCTTCCCAATTGTCTTGTCAGCTCCATCATCAATTTACTTTCTGTTATTCTAATCCCCAGAGTTCCGTCCTCTGCCTCAATCCCTTTGGCTGTTTTATGTTTTCCCCGCGAAATTACCGTAAATGGTCCCGGTAGCAAATTTTCATAAATCCTTTCTGCTTTTTTATTTAATTTGACATATTTTTTTGCCATTGTCATATCTGCCACCGCCACCGATATGGCCTTACCCGTCCATCTGTTTTTAAAAGCCAAAAGTTTATCCACTGCTTTCTGATTTTCAGCATCCACCGCCAATCCGTAAACCGTATCCGATGGAAATACCACCAGTCCTGCCGCCCTTAATTCCGCCACCGTCTCTTTTACCGCCTTTTGGTAATTTTCCAATTTCACCCTTTTCATGGCGCTATTTTATCATTTTTCCGCCTTGCTTCGTGCTAAAATAAGCCCATGGACAAGCATTACCAACCCAGTTTAGAACCGGACATTTATCAGCTTTGGTTGGACAAAAAAGTTTTTACCCCCAAAATCAATCCCAAAAGAAAACCTTTTACTATTATTTTACCCTTGCCCAATGCCAACGATCCCATGCACATGGGTCATGCCATGTTTACCATAGAAGATATTCTTTGCCGTTATCATCGCATGCTTGGCGACCCCACTCTTTGGCTCCCTGGCGCCGATCATGCCGGTATCGAAACCCAGTTTGTTTTTGAAAAAAAGCTGGCTCAAAATGGTAAATCAAGATTTGACTACGATCGTCAAACTCTTTATAAAATGATTTGGGACTATGTTGAAAAAAACCGAAAAATCAACCAGTTTCAACTAAAAGAACTCGGATTTTCTCTTGATTGGACCAGATATCACTATAGCTTAGAACCCAAGATTATTGAACAAGTCTTAGCTACTTTTAGAAAACTTCACGCCGACAAACTTTTATATCGGGGCGAGCGTATTGTCAATTATTGCACTCACTGTGGTACCGCTTTTTCAGAACTGGAAATTGATCACGTTGAAAAAGATGATTTTCTCTATTATCTCGATTATGGTCCGATTCAAATAGCCACCACCAGACCGGAAACAATTTTTGCCGATGTGGCCGTGGCCGTTAATCCTCAAGATAAAAAATATAAAAAGCTTATCGGTCAGCAAGCCATTGTTCCTCTTATGAGCAAAACCATCCCAATTATTGCCGACGACTTAGTAGATATTAATTTTGGCACCGGCGCTCTCAAAATTACTCCCGCCCACGACACCACCGATTTTGAAATTGGCCAAAAACACAAATTACCTACCATTTCCTGTATTGAGCTTTCGGGAAAAATGACCAATACCATCGATGGTATAAACGGGCTTTACCCCAAACAAGCCAGAATCAAAACCCTCGAAATGTTGGAAAAACAAGGCAAGCTAATCAAAACAACACCCTTACACCACACTGTCGGTATTTGTTATCGCTGTAAAAACACCATCGAGCCTCTACCCGTCCCCCAGTGGTATGTCAAAACCAAGCCTTTGGCCAAGCCGGTCATCGACTCGATAAAAAAAGAAGATACTGAAGTTTTTCCCAAAAGATTCAAAAAAACCTATCTTGACTGGATGGAAAACATTCACGATTGGAACATTAGCCGTCAAATTGTTTGGGGTCCCCAAATTCCGGCTTGGTATTGTCTTGATTGTCATCCCGATATTCAACTAAATTTTATCGACAAAAATGGAAACATTGTTTCAGGCAAATACCAGGACATTAAAGAAAAATATTCTTTTGAAGATATTAAAAAAGGACTGCAAACCTTAAATGCTCCTGTTTCTTCAAAATATTTTCTTGAAAATACCGATAATTCTTGCCCTCACTGCTCCGGTCATCATATCTTACAAGAAACCGACACTTTTGACACTTGGTTTTTGTCGGGCCAATGGCCCCTGACTACTCTTGGATTTAATGTTGTCGATCCTAAAAAAAGCTCTCCTGATTTTAACTACTTTTACCCCACCTCGGTTTTAGACACTCTTTGGGATATTTTATTTTTCTGGGTCGGTCGTATGATGATCTTCGGTTTTTATCTTACCGGCAAAACACCTTTCAAAATGATTCATCTTCATGCCAAAGTGGTTGATGAAAAAGGCCAAAAAATGAGCAAATCAAAAGGCAATGTTATCAATCCTAGTGACACTGTCAAACAATCCGGCGCTGATGCCCTTCGCTTGGCCCTTGTTTACGGGGTTGCTCCCGCTTCCAACATTGCTCTTTCTCAGGATAAAATTAAAGCCCAGAGCCATTTTGTCAACAAAATTTGGAATGCTTCCCGTTTCGCCCTGATGACTCTTGACCGTTTTCCCAAAGCCTCTTTTACTCTTCCTAAAAAACTTCATCCCGACGATCAAAAAATCATCAAAAAATTAAACAAACTTATTACTTCTGTTACCTCTGATATCGAAAAATACCGTTTTGGTCAGGCCAGCGAAAATCTTTATCAATTTTTCTGGCACCAGTTTTGTGATTCTTATCTCGAATCCATCAAAAATAAGGGGGCTACGGCCATTCCTGTTTTAATGCACCTGCTTATCACTCAATTAAAGCTACTTCATCCTTTCGCTCCCTTTGTTACCGAAGCCGTTTACCAACAACTTCCTCCTATTTTTACCAAAAAACAACCAATTTTAGCCACTGCCTCCTGGCCCAGCCCCATTCATGAAAAGACCCAAAAATCTTAAATATATCTTTTATTTTTTCTTTCTCTTTGCCTTCATTTTTAACTCTTTTTTCTTTCTTTTCCCTGCCGATTCCCGCCCCTTACTTTCTTTTTCCAAGGGAGATCGTTACTATTCCCGTCTTCAGCTCTGGTTTTCTTTAGCCAAAAAAAACGACTGGGCTTCCGCCGACAAAATTGAGCCCTTACTCGACCCCGTCGATATCAAAGATTATAAATCCAAAAATCGCATCGAAGATATCAAATCACAAATAGACTTAATTTCTTTAAAACAGGAAAAAACCGTTGAAGATTGGCTCGAACTGGCCAAACTTCAAGCCAAAATAGGGGACTATGATCAAGCCAAACAATCTCTCAAACAAGCCCAAACCATTGATCCGGTCAGAGATGACATCAAGCAGTTTTATTTTCAGCTCGATCGTTAGTTTTCTCTTCTTCTTTCTTTTCTTCCTCTTCTCCTTCTTCTCCCTCACCTTTCTGTTTGGTTGCTTCCACCTCTTCCGGAGCCACCGTTTCTTCTATTACTTCCTCTTCTTTCGGTTCTTCCGTTTTAACAATCAGTTGATCTTCGGCGGTTTTAATTTCCACCTTTTCTTTATCAACTTTCAAATCAGCCACCGTAATAGTATCTTCTACTGTTTTTAGAGCCGACAAGTCCACTTCAAGTTTTTCCGGTAAATCAGCCGGCAAAGCTTCCACTTCCACCTCAGATGTTACTTCCACCAAAATGTTTCCGTTTTTAACCGAAAAAGATTCTCCAATCAATTCTATCGGTACACTGGCCACAATCTTTTCCTTCAAATTTACTTTATAGCAGTCAACGTGAATTAAAATGTCACTTACCACTCCATATTGAGGATTTCTCAAGAGGATAGGGAGGGCTTCTTCTTTTTCCACCATCAAGTCCACCAATCCTGATTCTCCCACATTTTCCCATACTCTTTCCACAGCGCTTCTTTCCATTTGCAGAGATATCGAGTCTACCCCTTTCCCGTACAAAGTGGCCGGCAACAACCCCTCAGCTCTCAATCTTTTAACCTTTTTTCCCTTAAGTGTTCTTATTTCCGCCGCTAATTTTGGATTTTCTTTTTTCATTTTTTCCTTTGCCCTTCGACAATTCTACAGGCAAAAAGTAACTAGAAGCGATTATAACACAAGCCTGCTTCAACAATGCTAAAATCAAGCATGACTGTCACTAAAAATCTCTTGTCCGCCTCTGGTGGAAAACCTCGAATTCTCACCGGTGATCGGCCCACCGGCCCTCTTCATTTGGGTCATTTTGTCGGCACTCTCCAAAACAGAGTCAAACTACAAGATAAATATGATTGCTTTTTTATCATTGCCGATCTTCACACTCTTACCACTGCTCCCGGCAAAGATAAAACTTCCACTTTAAACGATCGGGCCAGGGGACTGGTTTTGGATTATCTTTCTGTTGGCATTGATCCTGCCAAATCTGTCATTTATCAGCAATCACAAGTTCCCGAAGTTACCTATCTTTCCCTAATTTTTACCAATCTTATTACCGTTGCCCGAGCTCAGCGTGTTCCCACTCTCAAAGAAGTTATGCACGATCTGCATATTCAAAAACCTTCTCTGGGGCTTCTAAATTATCCCGTTTTACAATCAGCCGATATTCTTATGTTTAAAGCCGATTTGGTCCCGGTTGGCAAAGATCAGCAATCTCATGTTGAAGTTACCAGGGAAATTGCCAAAACCTTTAACAAGACCTATTCTCAGGTCTTTCCAATCCCCAAAGCCCTAATCGGCGATGTTCCTACCCTTGTTGGTACCGACGGTCAAGCCAAAATGAGTAAGTCTATTGGTAATTGTATTTATCTTTCTGATGATGCTACTACAGTTACCAAAAAAGTTATGTCTATGTATACCGACCCCAAGCGTCTTCGGGCTACTGATCCGGGCACCGTTGAGGGCAATCCTGTTTTTATCTATCACGATGTTTTTAACCCCAACAAGGCCGAAATAGCCGATCTCAAAACCCGCTACCAAGCCGGTCAGGTGGGGGACGTTGAAGTCAAGCAAAAACTAGCCCTCGCCCTCAATAAATTTCTAGATCCCATCCGCGTCCGTCGGGCCAAGTATGAAAAAAATACTGCTCTTTTAGACAAAATTATTGCTTCTGGTTCCAAAATCGCCCGCCTCCAAGCCCAAAAAACCCTCGTTCAGGTCCTCTCCGCCATGGGTCTAAATTAACCTGCTCTTCTCTCGCATCTTTGCGCTATCATTTCTTCTGCCCATTCTTTTGTTACGTTGGCTTTTTGAGCAAAGGCAACCAATTCTCCCGTCCTTTCAATTCTTCTATATGCTATATATCTCGGTCTATTTTCCCTTGAAGTTTCCGATAATTCCACTATAAACTCAAATTTTGTCTCTGCATCAACCCACCAAGCCGTTTTGTATCTGAATCTATTCTTTCCCCTTTGACCCTTACCTTCAACTGCTTCGTCACTACACACTGCTCTTATCAATGTCTTCAAATCTTTTGCGGTTTCTCTGTCAACTAATCCTACTCGGGCCACTCTCTCCGGCCGATCGGCAAAAACAGCTATTGGATTTTTCCAAAAAGTCGATCTCCTCAAGTTTTCATCTGCGGTTGAATCCTCCAAACCCTGATAAGCCTCGTCTCTGTCGGCTAAAAGTAAAAAGCCTCCGCCTCTCGACAAGAGATATATCTCCGCCGATTCTACTCTTGGTCTTGTCGGACTGACAAAACTTAGATAAGGATTTCCCGTGTGACTGACAACCTCTCCTCTTTGTCCAAGTAAAGCCAATACCGATAAGGCAGATTCACATTGTTCTTTTCTATAACCCAACATTGACAAATTTGCCGGCGTTAACGTTTCTTCAAACATTTTTGTTATTTCCCCAAAACCAATCGACGGTGGTCTATCTTTAAGGGCAATTCCTATTCTAATAAAAGCTTCATGTAAACTCATTTATGACAAATTTTACTAAATTTCACCTAAAAATTCAAAAATATGATAATCTTATACAAGCAAATATATGAAAAAAACAAACAAAACAAACAGACAAACCCCTCCGAAGAAAAAATAATTTCTTCCGAAGTTACCGAAAAAGACTGTAAAATAAAAGTTATTACCACTCAAAGAGAATTTTTTCTCGATACCGCCCTAACCAATTGTGATCAATTTATTTCCAATCAAGTTTCCCCTTCTCAAAAATACGTCGCCTTTCAGGACATCACCAGTCCCGATTCCCAAGTCAAAATTTACAGTCTCGAACACGATCAAGTTTTTTCTGTTGACGTTCTTGGCACCTCTACTATCAAATATTTAGATTTTCTTGCTGATGATCGTCTGGCGGTTATCAATCTCCCTGACATGGGTGTTGATTATTCTTACTTTTCTTCAGATCAAAACAGCCTCAAACTTTATGACCCAGACGGCCTGGAGCTTTATTCGGTCACTGTCGACAAAATCTAATTTATCCTGTCATATGCAAAGTTTTCTGTGGACTGTGTACGAACAAATTCGGACTGAATTTAAAAAAAATATATAAACTGCCCCGCTCGTCCCGTCCCGGTCGGGACAAAAAACGCGCCTGCCCGCCTTTGGAGGGGGGCTCGATTAAAGTTATTTTTTGCGCGCGCGATTTGCGATTGATTCGCAATCGCACTACTTTTGATATTTTTCGATAATTGTACTTTTATACGTTTTTAGAGATTTTTCTTCTAAATTCAACGTACACAGATTGTAAAAGTCAGTTTCAATATCAACAGCCATCTGCCATCGTTGATTTTCAGAACTGGAAATATTTTCCGAGTTACGTGCTTTATCGGTTTTTTGTACTGTTCTTAAATAACTTTGCGCAAAGTGTGTACACAGTCTTTCTTTAGTGGAATATAGTTTGCCATTGTCATCAAAATCATCCTTATACAAAAAATAGCCACCAACGATAATCGTGATACCTACAATCAAAAATACAATGATTACTTTTTTTGTTTTTCATTTACATTCCTGTAAAAAGTACAAATAAATGGGAAATAAAATACAGTGCAGTATCAACTTGTAGAAAAAATGGTGGATTTTTCTTAATTGCTTCACCTTGTTTGGTTATATTAAATAAATCAGTATGTAAATTTCTGATTAAAACAATGTCCCAATTGCCGGTATTGGTTTTTCCCACATAGGATAACCTGACTTGAGGTAGAAATGTTGCTCCTAGGCTAAATATTTTCATATTCTTTGTTTGATCTTTGTCGCAGTCGTATTGTTTTGAAATTATATCGTTATCTAGGGTACCCGCAAAAACCAGGCAGCCCGTCCAAGTGATGCGATCAGAAACTCCGTCTCCGTTTATATCTACATCAACATTATTAGGAATGTTCCATGTTTCCAATCGATATACCTTATCGTACTTATAAAATAGATTGAATTGATCAGCATCGGTTAAAAAGATAGAGATTACATTTACAACGATAATAGCAAAAGAAATGATTAGTCCTAACAAAAGAAAAAGGCGCCAAGAAAAAGGTTTGTTCATTTTATCGTGTTTCTGATGTTTCATAGGTTTGAGTATATCAGATTGTGGTAATAAACGCTAAAAATAAGTTGCATTTCTTTTTCAGATTATATACAGTGATATTGTACTCAACTTTATTCATTAGGTCGTCTTTTTTAATGGCCATTTTGGACAATTTAAGGCGACTTAAGTTGAGTACAACCGGAACGGCCATTTAAGTTTTAAGTTGTTCTTTAAAATTTTTGCGTTTTTGTCCGAGCCGACTTTTTACGAGGACGAAGACCGAGCGTGAAGATGGCGATGCGAGCGCCCTCCCCGATAACCACAATTATTCAAAACTGTGGGCATACCTGGAGTCGAACCAGGGACATCTGACTTATAAGATCAGCGCTCTAACCACTGAGCTATATGCCCGGTCTTAATTTTTAAAAATTAATTAATAATTCGTAATTGATCAATTGATAATTAATTTGGTAGCAGGGGGGGGAATCGGACCCCCGACCTATCGCTTATGAAACGATCGCTCTAACCGCTGAGCTACCCTGCCTCGGTTCGATTATTATACCAAGAATCACCCTAACCTTCTCCTCAAATACGCTCTTCCAAATCCGGATTTTATTTTTTTTCTCTTTCTATGGCTCTTTTTCTTTCCCGACAAGCTTCGTAATATATCAACTCCAAAGATTTTTCTTTTTTTTACCAGTTGACCCCCATCTCTCGTCTAATAAAACTCAGTCTGTAAACCTAAAAGTAGACAGAATTTTTTCTTGCAAGTCTGTAATTTCACTTTGGTTTTGAAAAGAAACAGAATAAAGAATGTTATTCTTCTCTGTTTGTAAAGCAAATATTGGCGGTGAGCATCCAGGACCGTCACAATACCCTTGTGACAAATAGTAAGTTTTCCAAGCGTTAGCCGAAATATTTTTTATACCATTTGATTGGGTATCCAAAAAATATTGAGTATCTCCTGGTAAATATTTTTTATTTACCCAAATCTCCAAAAAAACGGCCTCTCCTTTTTTTATAAAGATTTGTAGCTTCTGGATATTATGTTGATCATTATCATATTCAAAAAAAGAATAATTAGAAGGGTATTTAAATTCAAGCTCATATTTATCATTTTTATATGTTTTCCAGTCGGCAGTTTCATCTATAAATCTAAAACTGGACAAAATTTGTCTATAAATCACGTCTCGATTATCCCCGTAAATATAAATTGCAAATATTTTTTCTTTATATGGAATAACCACCGAGCTGCAACTTAATGGTTCACAGGTAGTATTTTCTTGATAACGAGCATTTATCCCGTCTATCTTGATTAATTTATCACTTGGGAAATAAAGATTTAAACCCATTCCTCCAATTTTATCCTTGTAATAATATTCTTCATATTTTTCCAAGGAGACATTTTCCGGATTGTTAAAATAGACAACTTTTACATAAGGAAAAACGTCCTCTGTTTCTGTTTTTTCGTCACCAACCAATTCGGCGATGATGTCAGTCTCCAATGAAGAATCTTTCTTTCTTTCTTCAACTCTAAACGTTTGTGGATACCTAAACTCAAATCCGTATTCCTCGTCTCTATATGTTTTCCAATCAGCCATTTCGTCAGGAGCTGGAATCACAGTTATTGGGGGACAAGGGGCAAACTCACAATTTGGCCCGGTCCTCCCGACTGCCGAACCGTCAGCACAAACCATCGCTTCCGAACTGCAGGCCTTTGGTCCACCAAAGAATCTAAACGCATACGCTCCGCCCCCGATTAACAAAACAACCCCCAAAACCGGCAAAATTATGTTCAAATTAAATTTTTTCTTTGCCATCACCGGCGTTTCGTCAACGGGCAAAACCGGCTCTTGAGGTTGAATTGGAATTTCTGGTATTTGTTCTTCCATTACTTTATTAAGTATACACAAAAATCAAATTGAAGTTCGATTGTTGCGGAGCCAGGAGTCGAACCTGGTCTGTGAGATTATGAGCCTCACGTGCAGCCCTACACTACCCCGCATATATTAGCCTCACATCTTACCACAGATTTCCTACCTAAACAAATCCAACCATTCCTCATATTTTGCTCTTGTTTGGTCCATATTTGTTTCCGGAAACAAATCAATTTCCCCTTCCTCTTCCGGTATTTCCAGCCAATAATCATCCTCTGTCCCCAGTCCAAAGCTTTCTCTGGCTTGACGGTTGATAAAGGCGCTACTGGTAGCGTATTCAATCTGCCGGTTCATTTCTCTGTTTTCTCTCTCCATTTCTACTATTTCTTCATAAATTTCTTTATTTTTCCCCTTAGCACTCAGTAATATTCCTGCCTGTTTGTAAATATTAGACAGATTTGACAGCAAAAACCCCGTTCCGATTAGATAAAAAATAATCTTTTTAATTTTATTAAACATCTTGTTGTCTCCTATCCTAATTTATGTTATTATAAGACCACACTCTATCAAACTATGACAAACTTATCTTTTGACTATGCTCTAAATTTATTTAGCAATTTTCTAAGCAATTCAGGCAAGTCAAACAACACTATTGTAGCCTACAAAGGCGACATAAACCAAATAATTAAATTTTTTACAGGAACCGGTATCAACACTATTGACGCTGTCAAACCTTCTCATATCGACGATTTCAAAAAGGATTTAGACGACAAAAATTACACCGCCAAATCCATTTCTCGTAAGTTAAACTCCATCAAAAACTTTTTTTCCTTTCTTAAATCCGAAGCGGTCATCAGTACTGATCCTTCTTCTGATATCAAACATCCCAAATACGAAAACGATCTCCCCAAAATCTTAAAACCGATTGAGTATCGGGCTCTTCGCGATGCCTGCCGTCACGACAATCGTGCCACCGCTATCGTCGAGCTTATGCTTCAAGCCGGTCTTCGTATCAAGGAAATAGAGGTTCTTTTGCTGGAAAATATCAAAGAGCAACAAGTTACCATCGGAGCTTACGAGTCTCACTTTCAAAGGGAAATTCCTTTAAACAATTCTGCCAAAACAGCCTTAAAACGCTATATTGATGAAACTCGTTACCAAACCAAGTCCAAAAATGTTTTTATCACCAAAACCGGTCGCCCTCTTTTAGCCAGAAATATTAGAAGCCTTTTAAACCGCTATTTTGCCAAAGCCGGTATTGAAGGCATCAAGGTTAATGATCTTCGCAACACCTTTATCGTTTTCCAGCTTAAATCCGGTGTTCCCATTGACATTGTTTCTCAAATCGTCGGCCACAAAAGAATTTCCACTACCGAAAAATATTTGGAACTGATTGAAGACAAAGACGAGTCCAAAAACTTCAAACTTAAGGAACTTTAAAACCCCTTTTTTTAGTGTTTAATGCGAGAACAAGCCTTTAGTCTATAAAGGAGTATTTGAATTAATGGAACACGCGAGAAATCTCGGATTCTAATTTTCCATTAATTCATGATCAAGTAACAACCGTTTCAGGTAGTTTTGAAAAAACCTTGCGGGCCCTACGACTATTAAAAGAAAAAGGTGTACCCACAAGAATCGGAGTTATAATCATGAGACAAAACCAAGAATCGATAGAAACTACTTTAGAATTAATCAAACGCTTGGGTTTTGATGCAGAAAATTCATTAGATGTAATTAGACCTTTTGGAAGAGGAAAATCCGAAATTTTAATTCCTAGTCAAGCCGTCCATCACCAATTCGGACTGACAAGTTCACCATCCTTTATCACAAATCCAGACGATTTTCTCAATCATCAATTTCTTAATCCATGTTGGGCCGGAAAAATTGCTGTTAATTCCGCGGGTAATATTTCACCTCGCACTGGACAATGGCATGATAAGATATAAACATTACTGCCGTCCAGTGATGAATTAAGTTTATGAAATGGAGATATCGGGCCACGAAAGAAGATCTGAAAGCAATTAAGGAAGGAATTGAAATAGTTTGGAGCGGGAAATTAAACCACATTTTTGAGGATAAGAACTTAATTGAAAATACCAATGTTTTGTCGTTTGATTCGGACTTTCTTTTTCTGTGGATGAGACAGAAACAGGGGGGGTGGAAGTTAAAAAAAATAAAACATGAGATTTCATTTAATCAAAAAGATCAATCTGGATGGCAGGCGGGGTTACTGAAAAATAAAATGTATCAATATTTGCCAAAATTAAAAAAAAACAATTTTGCCATTTGTGGCAGCCTATTGTTTCCATTTCTTAATGCCCA
Source organism: Patescibacteria group bacterium (assembly GCA_018901355.1). Taxonomy (GTDB): domain Bacteria; phylum Patescibacteriota; class Microgenomatia; order UBA12405; family UBA12405; genus JAHIEZ01. Next base: position 27,985 of record JAHIEZ010000038.1, read on the forward strand.
TAAAACTAAAAATAGTTTTGATGCTTATTCCACTCGCATGAGTTATCTGGCCACCATAGTCCACGAGTTTGCTCACACCTACTACAAAAACTTTATTTATAATAACTTTTGTACCAAAACTAAAAATGTTTCTTTTTTACAAACTGCTTTAAGATCTTCCTTCAGAAAAAGAAATAAAGAAGAGTTAAAGATATATTTACCTCTTCCTTCTTACCTTGGCGAAATTTTTGCTTTTTGTGTTGAATATGAAACGGCAGAGATATTTTTTCCAAAACACAAAAAGAACATAGATAGATCTGACGGTAAGTATATTAAATATTGCTTAGACCAAGAAAATAAAAGAAAAACAGGGTACATCCCTATATTTGAGAAACACGACGATCACTTGATGGCTATGGTTTTTGGTAGAATTCTTTTGGAGAAATACCCAAAAATTTGGGAGAAAAAAATACTGGAAGCAATGATAATGGTTTAAAGCCTAGCCCTTCTGGCTATTTCTGCTTCCACCATTTCTTTTGGTTTACCGTATTTTAGTGAGGATAATTTTTTGATCATTTCTGCCATTTTCGGATTACCTTCTTTTTTCATTTCCTCCGCCGCTACTCTAAGCGAAAACGGCTTTTCCGGTGTTCCGTTTATCAGAGTTTTAAGATAAATTTCTCCGGTACCCAAATTGAGCAAGTCATGTTCACTAAAAGTTGGTTCAAATTGTTTGTTTAAAAATCCGGCGTCACCGATTCCCACCCTAAATCCACAAATGGTACCTACGTTTCCAAACACCGCATTTTTCACCTCATCATCCATTTGTGACACAAATTGATTAGCCACCGTTAGGTTCAAGTGGTACTTTCTTGCCTCTGACAGTATGACAGCAAAATCCTGAGTGGCAAAATTTTGAAACTCATCCACGTACAGATAAAAATCCTTGCGTTCCTCCTCCGGCGTATCCACGCGGGCCATCGCCGCCATCTGAATTTGTGCAACAAGCACAAGCCCCAAAAGCTGTGTATTTAGAGTCCCCAACTTACCTTTGGAAAGA
>JAHIEZ010000039.1 GCA_018901355.1 Patescibacteria group bacterium
TTATTGACTCTTTTATCAAAAGTCTCAAAAACGAAAATCTTACCAAAGCCGACTATCAGGACGCTCTTACCCGTGGTCAACAAATTTTAACCGATTATTATAATCATTACCAAAGTTCTTTTTCTCCTGATTGTCTAAGTGAATACAATTTTGCCCATGACAATATTGTGGTAGATGACATTCCTTTAACCGGCAAAATTGACAAAGTCGAAATTTTAAAATCTACTACTGCCGGTCTTCCCGATGTTAATGTTGTTGATTACAAAACCGGCAACCCCGACGGTAAATCCGCCAAACTTTCCCCCGACGGTGATTATTTTCGTCAGTTGGTTTTTTACAAAATCTTAGCTTCGGCTTCTCCTCGTTTTAAATACCATGTTTCTTCCGGTACCATTGATTTTGTCCAAAAAAGTCAATCAAAAAATAATTTTATTCAAAAAAAATTCGACATTAGCTCCGACCATATCTCAGCTCTAAAAAAACTTATTCATCAGGTTTATGGCCAAATTATCAATTTAGAATTTGATAGCATAGGAGACCAATGTCGCGATCCCGATCATCTTCACCATCTGCTTAACAGATCATGATCTCCTTTTGTCGTCAGCTTACCAGCCTCAACTTAATTACCATCAATCGTGCTTCTATCCTTCACAATCTCACTTATTTTCAAAAAAAATACCCCAATAAACATATTTGGCCGGTTTTAAAATCAAATGCCTATGGTCACGGCCTTGTCCAAATGGTTTCTATTTTAAAGTCTCAAGACTTTGATTATTATGTGGTTGATAGCTATTATGAGGCTCTTCAAATTTGGCGCCACCATCGTCATCCGGTTTTACTAATTGGTCCCAATCATCCGGATAATTTTTCTTACTTTAAGTTCAAAAACCTGGCTCTGACAATTGACAATTTAAGGTCTCTAAAAGCCTTGGTCGGCCTTAATAAGTCGATTAAAATTCATCTAAAAATCAACACCGGTATGAATCGACAGGGGATTGATCCCAAAAATTTAAACTTAGCTCTAAAAATAATCAAATCCAATCCAAAACTGCAGCTAGAAGGTCTTTGTTCTCACTTAGCCGATGCCGATAATTCTGATCAATCTTTTACCAAAAAACAAGAAATTATATTTAAAGATTGTCTAAAAAAAGTCCAACGCTTTGGTTTTAAGCCTCTTTTTGTTCATTTGTCCGCCACCGCTGGGGTTTTTCTCACTACCGGTAATGTTATCCGTCTTGGTCTTGGTCTTTATGGATACCTACCCGGTCTTACCCCCGCCCTCCGCCTTACTTCCACCATCACCGGTTCTCATCTCTTACAAAAAGGCGATACGGTTAGCTATAACCGCACATTTACCGCTCAAAAAGAGGGGAGTCTGGCCATTATTCCTCTGGGCTATTTTGAAGGTTTGGATCGGCGCCTTAGCAATCGTGGCTTTGTTAAATATAAAAATAAATTCTACAAAATCGCCGGTTTGGTTTGCATGAATTTAACCTGTCTTGATTTTGCCAAAACTAAACCAAAATTATTCGCTCCTGTCGAAATTATCAGCCCCAATCCTGTTGACAAAAATTCACTTGCTGCCCACTCTCTTTTGGCCGATACCATTATATACGAGCTTTTGGTTCATCTTTCTCCCATCCTCCGTCGTCAAGTCATCTAGTGTAAAATTGGCTATGACTCTATATTTACTTCTTGGCCTTTTTGCCGGTTTGTCCCTAGCCCTAGGTCTTTATTTTTTTGTTATCAAAAAAAACTCTCCCAAGGCCGATAAATTAGCCGACGATTTTTTTGCCAAATTTAACGAGCATTTTCCCCAAATTCTAAATCAGGCCAATCAGTCTTTGGTCAACATGGCCGATCAAAAACTATCCGCCCAGTCCCGCCAAAATGCCGACGATCTGGCTCACAAAAAAGACAGTATCGATGCCACCGTCAAGCAGGTTTTGCAAGAGCTAAAAAACAGTTCAAATAAACTGGAAGAAGCCGAACAAAAGCGCATCGGTAGTTTTGAAAGTCTCAAAACCGAACTTAAATCTCATCAAAAAATTACTGCCGATCTCTCCGCTACCACCGAAGCTCTCAAAAAAGTTTTAAGCAACAACCAACTTCGGGGTGCTTTTGGCGAAAAGGTGGCCGAAGATCTTTTACAAATGGCCGGTTTTGTCAAAGGGGTCAACTATGAGTTTAATAAAAAGCAAAATTCTGCCTCCACCCGACCCGATTTTGCCATTCTTTTACCCGACGGTGTCCGTATCAATGTCGATGCCAAATTCCCCTATCAAAATTTGCAAAAAATGGCCGAATCCAAAAACAAACAAGTCAAATCCCAGTGTTTAAAGGCTTTCAAGCAGGATGTCTCTGCCAAAGTCAAACAGGTTACCGGTCGGGACTACATCAACCCCGAAGAAAAGACTGTCGATTTTGTCATTGTCTTTATTCCCAACGAAATGATTTTTTCCTTTATTTATGACAAATTGTCGGATATCTGGCAGGATGCTATGGGCAAAAAAGTTATCTTTGCCGGTCCTTTTTCCTTCACCGCCATTCTTCGCATGGTTCTCCAGGCTTACGACAATTTTCGTTATCAGGAAAATGTCCAAAGCATTATCGGTCATATCCGTCAATTTGAGCAGGAATTTGACAAATACAATCTCGAATTTGCCAAAATCGGCGACCGTCTCGATAGTTTAAACCGTCAATACAACCAAGTTGGTCAAACCCGCACCAACAAACTCTTACGGGTGGTCGACAAAATCAAAATAGAAGCTCCCCAAGCCAAAAAAGCCCTGCCCCATGACATCTAAAAAAACTTTTTCTCCTAAGCTTATTTTGCCTCTTCTTCTGTGGATTTTGCTATTTTTATTAGTCCTCTTTTTTTCTCCCTCTCTTCATCTTCAAATTATCTTTTTTTTACTTTTATTTTTATCTCTTTTTTTTAGTCTTCGTCTTTTTGTCAAAAAAATCAAACTTGTTTTTTTATTTTCTTCTTATCTTGTTTGCCTGCCTCTTCTTTTGTTTTTCGACCAATCTCGCCCCCTCAATCTCATCCTCCTTTCCGCCTTCTTTGGCAGTCTCTACTTTTTAATCAAATAATTTCCCCCTTGACAACATTTAGCACTCCATCTATTATATTGCTAATATGGCTGATTTAACTTCTAGACAAATCAAGATTCTAAAACACATTACCGAAGAATTTATCGAAACCGCCACTCCGGTTGGTTCCGAAACTTTAGAAAAAAAATATTCCCTGGGTATTTCTTCTGCCACCATCAGAAACGAAATGAGCACTCTAACCCAGTTGGGTTTCTTAAAAAAGGGTCATCTTTCCGCCGGTCGGGCCCCCACCTCTATGGGTTTAAAATATTATGTTAGAAATCTGATGGACAGCAAAGGTCTTAGCGTTGGTGAAGAAATTAAAGCCAAAGAAAAAATTTGGGACTATAGAAA
>JAHIEZ010000040.1 GCA_018901355.1 Patescibacteria group bacterium
AAGAGTGTATCGAAGAAATTTCTTTTTGTTTTTGGGGTCTTTTTTTAGACTAAGCCAGTGAAAAAACCAATAAATGGCGGCTAAAGGAAGAAGCAAAAGACCCAAATAGTGGGAATTGAGGATCATGATAAAAGAAAGCGAAGCGTAAATAAGATGTTTATATTTTTTGAAAAAAACAGCCTGAACTAAAAAGTAAACAAAAAGTAAAGAGAAAATAGGCATAATGTTGGGATTCCAAGAAAAAGAGGAATATTTGATAACCACCGGAGAAATAGCGAAAAGCAAAGAGGCAACGAGGGCACTTTTGGTATCAAACCATTTTTTGGCGACAAAGTAGATTAGGGCGGTGGTCAAAACTGACAAGAGAGCTACAAAAATAGCCGGGCCGACGGGGTTGAAGTTGGCCAAAAGCAGGGCCGGAGCAATAAGATAGTAGTAATAAGGACCTAAATACATATTGCCGATACTGGTTTGGGGCCCGATAAAAAAAAGATTGCCGTTTTTGAGGAAATCTCTGACAATGACCAGATCACGGCCCTGATCGCCTAAAAATTCCATATAAGAGCTGATGCGAAAGAGACGAAAAAAAGCAGAAATGAGTAAAATGGCGACAAAAAGCGGATTTTTTTTGACGAAAGCAATCACTTTTTGAAGTTAATTTTAAACCAAAGACGGAGCAGGTCTTTTAGACCGGAAAGAATAACGTTTAAATCGGCACCGGTGGCTTGACCGGCTTGACGGCTAAAATGATGAACACCGACCTCAACAATCTTAAATTTGGACTTTTTGGCTTTAATGAGAAACTCTGAAGAAATAAAAGGGCCTCTTTCGGCTTCTAATTTGGGAATAGTATCTAAAACTTTTTTTCTAACTAATTTAAAGCCGCAATCGATATCTTTGACCTTGAGACCAAAAAGGAGAAAAACGGCCAGTTGCCAAACTTTTGAACCCCAAATGCGATAAAAGGGTACTTTGCGACCAAGATAGTAGCCTATAACCAGATCGGCTTTGGTCTGTTTTTGTTTGTCAATTAGGCGATAAATATCCTTAAAGTCAAACTGGCCATCGGCGTCGGTAAAGGTAATCCATTGATAGGAAGCAGAGTAAAAACCACTTTTGAAGGCGGCACCATAGCCACGATTGGGCTGGTGAGTGACGATTTTTATGTTTTTGGGATATTGTTTTTGGATTTTTTGGAGGACCTGGGCAGTATTGTCTTTGGAACCGTCATTTACTAGAATAATTTCCCATTTTTGGGCTATTTTTTTGATGATAAGCAGGGCCTTATCAACCGTATTTTGAATATTTTTTTCTTCGTTGTAACAGGGAAAAAAGACTGACAATTCGTCTAAAAGTGTGTTTGCCATAAAACGAGTATAACAGGTTATTTGACAAATAAAAAATCCCCGGTATAATATCCTGTAATCTTATTTATTATAAAGATAAATGAAGTTTTTTAATTTAGTAAAAATAGCTGTGCTGGTAGCCGGAGGAGTATTTTTGGGGTCAACTAAGGTGGCTATGGCTCAATATTATGGGAATGGGGAGGAACAAAGGCAAATTGTGGTAGATAAAAAAATAAGAATCATGCCTGACGGTAAGACTCTTGATAACATCGATAAGGACGAAAAAGTCTTTTATGAAAAAGACGAATTGGAATTTTCTGTCTATGTTAAAAATACGGGAGAGACTAAATTGACGAATATTAAGGCCAAAGATTGGTTACCTCAGGGTTTGTCTTTGTATTTTTTTCCCGGTAATTACAATAAAGATACAGGGGAAATTGAATGGACAATTGATGAACTTGGTAGCGGTGAAAGCAAAACCTATCTAATTCGAGCCAGAATCGAGAAATCTGACTCCGGTCAGAAAACTAATAAGGCGGAAGCTAAAAATGATCAAGTATCGGATAGCGATACCGCCTCTTATTTTGTCGGTGAAGAAAGTGTACCGGAAACCGGAGACGCCAGCTTGATAGTAAAAAGTATAATGGTGGCGATAACAGCCGGATCAGCTTTGGGTTTGAGAAAATACGCCAGAGGGTATTAAGAAACTATTCTTTCATGTGAAGATACAGAGTCATTTTTCCATCAGGATGAAATAATTTGACGTGATTACCTGACCCTATTGTTTGACCAGGATATTGATCTTTGTAATAGTAGGCTACACCATCGTTGATTGCATAGATTAAACTGTCATTTGATACCATGTCGATACCATGATGAAATTTGTCAGAATATATGTGTGCCCATTCTGCCTGCCCTATTCCGCCCCTGTGTTGTGTTATTCTATAGTTTTTCATGGGCCAGATATTTTGCGAAAGATAGGTGGAAGCGTCTATGTCATCATAGTATGACCATTTTGAAACGTCAGATTCAAGCAAGTTGTAA
>JAHIEZ010000116.1 GCA_018901355.1 Patescibacteria group bacterium
CCTGCAGGACGCGAAAGGGGCAAACATCACCCGGGCAGCCTCCATGGCCAAGATGTACGCAACGGAAGCAGCCTTCCGCATCGTCGACCAAAGCCTGCAGATCCACGGAGGAATGGGCGTTATGACCGGCTCAACCATTGAGAGACTCTACCGCGAGATCAGAGCCCTTCGCATTTACGAAGGCACGACCGAGATCCAGAAGCTCATCATCGCAAAGAGCCTGACGGACCGCTAATCTGAGGAGGAAAGATGCAGCAATACCTCAAGGACCTGCTGACCAAGGCAACCGTTTTCGACCTTGGGATGCCCTACTTTACCGGCATGCCGCACCATCCGAACCAGCCGCCCTTTGCTTACACCCTGACCAAGAAACACGGCGACATCACCCTTACGGAGGAGGGGGTGAGCTTCTGCAACGACCTCTTCGTCATGGGGGGGCATACGGGGACACACCTGGATGCCAAAGCCCACGTGGCATGCCGCTCCCTTGTCTCCGACAATGTCGACATCACGGACCTCCAGAGCTATCAGAACGGCCTTCACGTCATGGGCATCGAGACGACGCCGCCCATTGTGAGAAGGGGAGTGCTCCTCGACATCCCCCGCTCTGTCGGCCTTGAAGTGCTGCCGCACGACTTCGGCATCGGAAAGGACGAGATGGTACGCGCCGCCGAGGCCACGGGCGTGGAGATCGCCGGGGGCGATGTGGTCCTCGTGAGAACGGGATGGATCAGGTACTGGAACGACCGGCAGAAATACGTCTCTATGGAGAAGGGGACGCCAGGCGTGATCGAGAGCGGCGCGCGCTATCTTGCGGAGAAAAAGGTTGCCTTTACCGGTTCCGACACGACAGCCTACGACAGGGTCCCTCCCCACCATCTGCCGTGTCATGTGATCCTTCTTGTGCAGAACGGAATCCAGATCATGGAAATGCTCAATCTCGAAGAGTTGGCGCGGGAAGGGGTGTTTACGTTCCTATTCATCGCCCTTCCCCTGAAAATAAAGGGCGGGGCAGGTTCCCCCGTGAGGCCGATCGCCGTCGTGTAAGTTCTAATTAATGCTTTTTTTATGAATCATTATGATATAGATACAGCAATCAAACAAGGAGGTCATAAGATGAAAATTGCAATGCGACAATGGATGAGGATGAAAATGGGGATGGTCGGTGGAGTTTGCTTCTTCCTGCTGGTCTTCATGCTTGTTTTGCCCGGCTTTGCCCCGGCCCAGGAAAAGTATCCCGCCAAGTCCATCAATTTCGTTATCGGCTATCCCGCAGGGGGGTCTACGGATGTCTGCGCCAGGCCGCTCGTGAACGCCGCCTCCAAGATCCTGGGGCAGCCGGTCATCGTGGTGAACAAGCCGGGGGGCGGTTCGGCGGTCGCCGTCTCCCTCATGAAGACCGAAAAGCCCGACGGGTATACGATAGGCATTCTGCCCAGCGGCGCGGTCCTGAGCCAGCACATGCGCAAGGTCCCCTACGACTCGGCCAAGGATTTCACCCCGATCATGCAGTACGCCGTCTACCTGTACGGACTGGTCGTTCCGTCTGATTCTCCCTGGAAAACCTTCAAGGAGTTCATCGACTACGCCAAGGCCAACCCGGGAAAGATCCGCTACGCCACGGCCGGGGCCGGGACGCCGCAGCATCTGGTCATGGAGCGATTGGCGATTGAGGAAAAGATCAAATGGACCCACGTTCCCTTTAGTGGCGGAGGCCCGGCGACCGCGGCCCTGCTGGGGGGACACGTAGAGGCGCTCTCCCAGACCACGGAGTGGAAAAAACATGTGGAGTCGGGGCGGCTGCGGCTGCTGGCGGTCTACGGGGAAAAGCGGATGAAAAGTTTTCCCAATGCGCCGACCCTGCTTGAACTGGGCTATAAGATCACCGCCCCCAGCCTCATCTCCATTATCGGCCCCAAGGGCCTTCCCCCCCAGGTCATCGACACGCTGCACGGAGCCTTCAAAAAGGCGATGGACGATCCGGATTTCATCAAATTAGGCGATCAGATGGATCAACCTCTCATCTACAGGGGGCCCCAGGACTTAAGCAAGCATCTGGTCCAGATGAACGAAGAGGTCGGAACGTTGATCCAAAACCTGGGTCTGCGGAAAGAGTAATGGTCCGTACTCCATGGCCAAATTAAACAACGACCAGGTCAGCGGGGCGATCTGGATTGCCGTCGGCATTGCGGTCGCCCTCGGCTCCCTGCGCTACGGCCTCGGGCCGCTCGAATCCCCCGGGACAGGCTTTTTACCATTCCTGAGTGGTTGCGCCATCGCTTTGCTGGCGTTGATCGGGCTGATCCAATCGACCCTCAAGCGGCGCAAGGGGATCGGCTGGACGCCGATCTTGCGGGGAGTCCTCTGGCAAAAACCGCTTCTCGTCATGGCGGCCCTTTTTGCCTACGCCCTGCTGATGAAGCCCCTGGGCTTCCTCCTGTGCACGGTCCTCTTCGTCGGCTTTCTGTTGCGGACCGTGGAGCCGCAGCGCTGGCCCGTGGTGATTGTCGGGGCCCTCGGGGCGGCCCTCGGGGCGTTCGCCATTTTCGATCTCTGGCTGAAGGCGCAGCTTCCCCAGGGCCCCTGGGGATTTTAAGGAGCGGCCATGGATTATATTCAAAGCATCATTATGGGCTTCCAGGTCGCCCTGCAGTGGAACAATCTCCTCTTCTGCTTTATCGGGGTTTTGATCGGCACCCTGGTCGGGGTGCTGCCGGGACTGGGGCCGACGGCGGCCATCTCCCTGCTGCTGCCCACGACCTTCCACGTGGCCCCTGTCTCCGCGATTATCATGCTCGCCGGGATTTACTATGGGGCGATGTACGGCGGCTCCACCACCTCCATCCTGGTAAACATTCCCGGGGAAGCCGCTTCGGTGGTCACCTGCCTGGACGGCTACCAGATGGCTCGGAGGGGAAGGGCCGGTCCGGCGCTTGGCATCTCGGCCTTCGCCTCCTTCATTGCCGGTACGCTTGGGGTCGTCGGGTTGATGCTGGTCGCCCCGCCACTCGCCGAGATGGCCTTGAAGTTCGGGCCGCCGGAATATTTTTCCCTGATGATCATGGGCCTGACGATCCTCACGTTTCTGGCCAGCGGTCCGATGTGGAAGGCCCTGCTGATGGCCGCTTTCGGCCTTTTTCTGGGCTCCATCGGGTTGGACAGCATGACCGCGACGCCGCGCTTTACGATGGATATCGTCGAGCTTTCCGACGGCATCGGCATGGTCCCCGCGGTCATGGGCCTTTTCGGCATCGCCGAAGTCCTGCTCAATGTGGAACATTCGATCAAGCGGTCGGTCTTTGAAACCAAGATCCGTCATCTGCTGCCCACCTTGCAGGACTGGAAGGATTCGATCTGGGCGATCATCCGCGGGACGTTTGTCGGCTTTTTTCTTGGGGTCCTGCCGGGCGGGGGGGCCGTCATCTCCTCGTTCGTCTCCTATGCCGTGGAGAAGAAGGCCTCCGTAACCCCGGAGAAGTTCGGCACCGGCATGATCCAGGGTGTGGCCGGCCCGGAGGCCGCCAACAACGCCGCCACGGCGGGCGCATTCATCCCGCTGCTGACCCTGGGGATTCCGGCCAACGCGGTGATGGCCATCCTGCTGGGGGCGATGATGATTCACGGCATGCAGCCGGGGCCGATGCTGATCCAGGAGCAACCGGGCCTTTTCTGGGGGGCGGTGACCTCCATGTACATCGGTAACACCATGCTGCTGATCCTGAACCTGCCGCTGATCGGGCTCTGGGTCCGGATCCTCAAAGTCCCGTACCCGATTCTTTTCCCGCTGATCCTGCTCTTCTGCCTGATCGGCGCGTACAGTCTCAACAACAGCGTCATTGAAGTCCTGTTCATGGTCGGCTTCGGGCTCTTGGGGTATCTCTTCAAAAAATTCGAATACGAGGCGGCTCCGCTGATTTTGGCCCTGGTCCTGGGGCCCATGCTGGAGGCCGCCCTCCGCCGTTCCCTCCTGCTCTCGGCGGGGAGCCCTCTGATTTTCGTCACCCGTCCGATTTCCGGTGTTTTGATGCTGATCTCGTTCCTCCTCCTGGCCTATCCGTTGGTGCCCTGGCTTCGCCGTAAGCGGGCCATTCTCCCCCAGTTAAGCGATGGGGACTGATTCACATGAAATAGGCGGGGAGAATAAAAGCATGTCTTTGTATGTCGATCAATTATTGAAACAGCAGGATGCCATGACCACGATGCTGCGCGACATGGTGGAGATGGAAAGTCCATCGGATGACAAACAGGCGCTGTATCGATTGACGCGGTATATGGCAGATCGGTTCTCCCAAATCGGCGCCGCAGTCGAATTTGTACAGCCGGACGCCGGCGACCATCTACGGGCCTCCTGGGGCAGTGGCGATGAGCAGGTCCTGGTCCTGTGCCACCTGGATACCGTCTGGCCGGCAGGGGAACTGTCCAGGCGCCCTTTCCGCGTCGAGGGCGGCAGGGCTTACGGGCCGGGTGTCTATGACATGAAGGGCGGGGTCGTCCAGGCCTTTTTTGCACTGAAAGCGATCATCGAACTCAGCATCCGGCCGGACCGTAAAATAGTCTTCCTGTGCAATACCGACGAGGAAACCGGCAGTCTGAGCTCGCGGGCGCTGATCGAGCAGGAAGCGCTGCGCAGCCGCTTCGTGCTCGTGCCGGAACCGGCGTCCGGGGCTAACGGCGCCGTAAAACTGACTCGAAAGGGCTGGGGGATTTACCATCTGACGGTGACCGGACGGACGGCGCACGCCGGCAGCGACCACGAAAAAGGCATCAGCGCGGTCACCGAACTCGCCTACCAGATTCTGAAACTGCAAGCGCTGACCGATTATTCTACCGGTACCACCATCAACGTCGGGGTCATCTCCGGCGGAACGGTCTTTAACGTGGTGCCGGACAAGGCCGAAGCCCGGATCGACCTCAGAGCCGCCAGTCATGACGAACTACAGAAAACCCAGCAGGCGATACTGGGTCTGGCGTCGGTGACACAGGGCGCGATCCTCAAGGTGACCGGCAGGATCAACCGTCCACCGCTGGAAGCGACGGACAGAAACATGCAGTTGTACCGCAGGGCTAAGCAGATCGCGGCCGACCTCGGAATCGAACTTCCGGGGGTACACGTCGGCAGTGTCAGTGACGGCAATTTCACTTCGTCCGTCGGTGCAGTGACCTTGGACGGTATCGGCGCAGTGGGAGACGGGGCACATGCCGTGCACGAATACCTCGAACTGAAGGCGATGGCGCCGCGGGCGGCATTGTTCGCCCGCCTGCTGGCGGAATTATAAAAAACCATCGGCGCCTCACTGGGATAAACGCCTGTCATCTCAGTTAATCATGGTTCATTCTATTGGCCGAACGCCAAAATCAGTCGTGAGTGTAACAAGTCGACTGGATTTTATGGTTATGTGATGTTTCAAAATTCATTCTTTTTGAGCCGCGATTTCCATGTTTCCGGTTCTCTGCTTAAATGCATCACTGCCACGATGAGCAGGGTCCCTTTCCTATTCTGATAGATGACTCCATAAGGGAATCTATTGGCCCTGCAACGACGAGTACGATTTGACAGTTTAGACCAAGCGTCGGGGTACTGGACTATTCGTTCGAGTGTCCTCTTCACTTCCGCAGCAAACTCATAACCAAGACCTTCGCTCTGGGCGTTGTAATAGGAGATAGCCTCGGTAAGTTCACTTTTGGCA
>JAHIEZ010000041.1 GCA_018901355.1 Patescibacteria group bacterium
TATCTCTTTCTACATCTTTCCCTATTCATTTTTCTTGGTAATTTTTGCCCTTTCCTCTCTCCTTTTCCTCCTCAAAAAAAGAAAAACACAACACTAATCTACATTCTCGCTGTCACTTGCCCAGTTTTTTGGGTTTTGTCGAATATATTCCCTAATTGTCTCCAATTCCTTTTCATTTCTGATAATCCGTTCGTAATAATTACGATGAAAAATCTTCCTCCCTTGTCTTCCGCTTAACCTATTTATTCTTTTTGTACATTCTGTTTTAAACATTCCGATCAACCATCCCAATGTAGGGGCGCGGCATGACGCGCTCACTCTCCCCCTTGACATTCTTTTCCAAAAACGATTTACTTATCTGTCAGATAATAGACAATAACAATTTACATGACCAAAAAAAATCTACCATTAGTCTTAGCCGTCTTTCTTCTTGTTCCTTTTTTGTTTTTCTATCCACGACCACTCCAATCCGCTCCCCCTACTTCCGTTAAAGACACTTTAAGCAACTCTCAACTTTCCTTTTTCGCTCGTCTGGCCGTCGGCAACTCTGCCACCGACACTCTTTTAAAAATTGCCACTTCCGGTAATCCCAGCAATACCACCAACAATCTTTTCGTCGGTGACACTCTCGGCATCGGCGCTACAAACGTCGGGACAACGGTCGTTACCACTGCTCTAAACACCTACACCATCCGCGATATTGGCAACACCGCCCAATTTCAAGTCAATACCGGCATTAGCACTAGTGAAGCCTATACCGGCGCTGCCGTTATCGCCACCCGCTCCGCCATTCATACTGTTACCTTTACCCCCAAATCAAGCATCATGGGAGGCGCCTGGCAATTTTTAATCAAAGCCACCAGTCGCACCGGCGAAGATGAAAACGATGGTATCCCTGATCAGCAAGGCTTTGACCTCGGTCAAGATGTTGGCTCTACTTCAACCGGGCCTGGTACTAGATTAAAGACTGCCGATGTCACCTGTCCTTTTGGTGCCACCGCTTCCGTTGGTACTACCGTTGTTGTCAACACCAACTCCTACCACATCATCAAATGTCAACTTGGCGCCGGTATTACCAACCCCATCGATGCCGAAGCCACCTTAACCGTTGGTCGTGCTCTCACCACCGGCTCTCAACTAATCAATCCCGCTCCTGCCCTTTCTCACACCGAAGGCAAAGCTGATTCCACCGCCGACACCTATACTTTTTACATCAGACATCTTGACAGCGGTAATAATGTCATCGACGCCGATACTGCTACCGGCAAAATTGCCGTCGTCGAATCAGTCCGGGTCACCGCTACCGTCGACCCCACTCTCTCTTTTATTATCGACAACACCAATGTCGGTTCCGGCGCCACCATCTGTGGCAACACTCTTGGTTCTCCCGCCACTAATACTACCGCCACCTCTGTTTCTTACGGTTCCCTTTCCCTTGGTGCCTTCAACGATTTAGCCCAACGTTTATCCTGTGTCACCAATGCCGACGGTGGTTACATTGTTACCGTCTATGAAATTGACCCCATGACCGGTATTAGCACCGGTACCACCATTCCTGATACTGACTGTGACGGCGCCTGTAACACTGTTACCGCCGCTGAATGGACCACCGATACCAGTAACTCCGGTTGGGGTTATTCTCTTCAAAACATCAATGTTGGCACTACTCTTTTCAACTACAATGTCGGCGGTGCTACCTTCGCCGCCAAAGCCTTCGCCAATGGCGCCAGTAATGCCAAACAGATTATGAAAAACATCACCACTCCTACCACCACCGAACGAGCCTACATTTGTTATCGTTTAACCGCTTCCACCATCCAAAAGGCCGGCAACTACGAAAATCAACTGATTTACACTGCCACCGCCACCTTCTAAAATAAAAATATGCTTATCACTAAAACAAAAAAAATATTTTGGATCGCCACGGCCTTCAGCCTCGCGATGACGTTACTTCTTTTTCCCATCACTGCCAGGGCCCAAAGCGCTCTTGGTCTCTCTGCCATCCCTCCTCGCCTTGAAATTACCCTTAACCCCGGTGAAGTCAAAACCGCCCAAATCAAAGTCAAAAACGAATCCACCGTCGATCAAACCATTACCACTTCCGCCACCGACTTTATTGTCACCGACGATGAAGGTACTCCGGTCCAAATCGACACCGATATGTCCGAAAATCGCTGGGCTGGTTCTTCCTGGATTCAAATCTCTCCCACCGTCAACGACATCAAGGCCGGTCAAACCAAAAGTCTGACCGTCACCGTTTTAGCTCCCGACGATGCCCTCCCCGGTGGTCATTATGCCATGATTCTCCACTCTCCTAACACCAGCACTGTCCTTGATTCCACCGGTGCCGCTATTCAAACCAACGTTGGCACTCTGGTCTATATCACTATCCCCGGCGATATTAAAGAAAACGCTCAGGTCAAAAAATTCACTGCCCCTCGTTTTTCTGAATTTGGTCCTATCAACTTTGAAACCATCATCGCTAATTTTTCCGACATTCATATCTCCCCCATCGGTGCCATCAATATCAAAAACTGGCTCGGAGGCACTACTGCCAATCTAACCTTAGACAAAACCAATATCTTTCCTTATACCTCCAGAACTTTTGAAAATACTCTTAACCGAAAATGGCTTTTTGGTCGTTATCGTGCCCAAGTTAATGCCGGTTACGGTACTGCCGGCCAAATCGTTTCCGCTACCATTTTCTTCTGGGTTATTCCCTGGAGACTAATCGTCCTCATCTTGGCCACCGCCGCCATCACTTTCGTCTTAATCAAACTTCTTAAAAAAAAGAAGACGGTAATCGGTAACGAGTAATTAATAATTCGTAATTGATAATTAATTTATGCCAAGTCGAGCTGTTTCTGTTTCCGGTTTCATCGCCCCTCGTTATTTTACCCTCGACGGCTACACCTCTCCCTCTGCCACTGTCCATCTGGACACCGATGATCTTCATCTTTCTACCCAAGCTAACCTCTTTGGCTATTTTCAATTCCCCCGCCAATCAATCTCCCCTCTAAGCAATGACCTCTGTCTTTTTAGCCTCGACTCTCATTCCCGTCAATCTACCCCTACCTGCATTCCCCCACCTCCCCCTATTCGTCTTTATACTCATATCGGCCCTGTCCTTCTTCCTCCCAGCCTTACTCTCAATTCCCCCGTTATTTCTCCCAATTCCACCACTTTTGCCTCCGGCCAATCTCTACCCAATTCCCCCATTAGTATTTATCTTTATCAAACCAACGACAAAGCCAAAAAATTTCCCTCTCCTGTCCAAGCTTTCTCTCTGCCTGTTTTTTCCCTTAAATCAGATGATCAGGGCAATTTCAATTTTACTCTACCCACCTCCTACAGTTCCGACTATCGCCTCTTTGCCACCACTGTCTATCAGGACAATCCTTCTCCCAAATCCAATACTCTTTTTTATTCCCTTCCCTCCTCTTTCAATTTTTTATACCTTATCACAATCTTCTTTATTATAACTTTATCCATCTTTCTACATCTTCTTTATCGTTATTTCCACCCCCACCGTTACCTCCCCGCCATCATATATACTAACTTATGAACCGAAAATTACTCCTTCTCCTTCTTTTTCTGCTTCTCTCTCTCCCTTTGGCTCTCGTTCTTATTACCCGCCCTGTCATCTTTTTCAATCGCGCCACTTCCTCATCTTCTTCCTCTTTTGCCAATTCTTATCTCTTTGCCTCTCCTGTTCAGGCCAAAGCCGATGGTAAACAACTAATTCGCGTCACTGTTTTTGTTTTAGATTCACAAGGTTTGGGTATTTCCCATCAAACAGTTTCTCTTGTCAGTCTTCCTCGTCTTAATATCAATGCTATCCAACCCTCTACCGACGAATATGGTAAAGCTATTTTCGATCTTAACTCTGAAATCCCCGGTAAATTCCAAATCTCCGCCTCCATCGATAACGACACCCTCCCCCAACCCCTCACCATCGTTTTCTATTAAAATTCGTTCCAATTTCTTTTTTGGGTTTGATAAATCAAACCCCTACCATTTCTAATCACAATAATCGTCTTTACAAACCACACATTTTGTATTACAATTAATCATGCGCGCCATCGTCAACATCTCCCTCACCCCCCAATTAAACAATCTCGTCAACCAAACCGTCTCCCGCGGTCAATACGCCTCCAAAAGCGAATTTTTCCGCCATCTTATCCGCACCTGGGCCAAACAAAATAAAATTGACCTAATTAACCTAATTGACCTAAAAGAAAATAAATGAAATCCCGTAAAACAATTAGATTACAAAATTATGACCTGCCTGCCGGCAGGCAGGTTATTTCGTCACCATTTGTTCACACAAAAGAGAAGAAATATTCGGCAATATTATTAAAAACAAAATGATTTTAAACAATGTTGGGAAAATAATTCAAACCGTTTGGCAATCATTACCCAAACATCATCCGGTTAAATTGGACACGTTTCAAATTATGCCCAATCATGTTCATGCCATCATCCATCTTGTAGGGGTTTCATTTATGAAACCCGTGTATTCGAAATCAAAAACCCCTATCGATGTTTTAAAATCCAATCGTCATATGGGTTTGATAAATCAAACCCAAAAATTATCATATAAAACATTGTTAATCATCCTCGCCTTCCTATTAATTCCCATTATTTAGGATAAATTTATGGCCAAGGTTATCTATTACACTACTTCACAAGGAAAAAATCCGGTTGAAATATTTCTTGATTCTCTCGAAAAAAAAGACAAAGCAAAAATAATTAGAATTTTGCAATACGTGGAAATCTACGGATCAATTACTACTTTACCTCATGTTAAAAAGCTATCCGGCACTCCTTTTTGGGAAATAAGAATTTTAGGAAAAATTAACATACGAGTATTATATGTAACCTTAGATAAAGCACACATCCTTTTAGTCCACGGCTTCTTCAAAAAAAAGCAAAAAACTCCGATTAAAGAAATTGAGATCGCCATAAACAGGATGAAAAACTGGCAAAACAGGACCAAAACCTCTTGACAGTGATATCATATATGATATCATTAGTTTATGAAAAACAAAATTAAAATATTTACCCTTAAAGATCATCTTAGAAAAAGCTTGAAAGACCCCGAGTTTAAAAAGGCTTGGGAAGAAACCGAGACAGAGTATAAACTTGCCTGCAAATTAATCGAGGCTAGACTCACTAGAAAAATGTCTCAAAGAGATTTAGCTCAAAAAGTTGGCACTTCTCAAGCCGCAATTTCAAGAATTGAAGCCATGAACGGAAACCCTTCCTTGTCTTTATTAAAAAGAGTTGCCACCGCTTTAAACTCAGAGCTTAAAATTTCTTTTTCTTAAATTAAACATATGTCCCGCCTCTCATACCGTACCCTTTTAATCATTCTCTCTTTTCTTCTAATTCCTCTCATTCTCCTTATCCAAGCCAACCGCAAGGCCGGTGTTGTCTCTGCGGGTTGGTTTGACGACGGCTGGCATTACCGGAAAGCCGTCAATATTACCAACAGTGTCGGCACCACTCTTACTGATTTCCAAGTTTCTATTTCCATCGGCACCTCCGCCTTAATCGCCTCCGGTAAAATGCAATCCGATTGTGACGATATTAGAATTACTGACGTCAATGGCAAGTTGCTAAATCACTGGATAGAAGAAAACAATCCCGGCTGTAACGCCACCACCGACACCAAAGTCTGGGTCAAAGCCCCCAGTATTCCTTCCTCCGGCGGCACTGTCTATATCTACTACGGCAACCCTTCTGCCACCAATGTCGCCAGTGGAGATAAAGTCTTTGAGTTTTTTGATGATTTCTCTAAAGACCTAAGTAAATGGCTAAATGTTTCTAGCTCCGCCTGGAGTATTTCTTCCGGCATTTTAAATATCACTCCACCTGCTAATGACAACTATTTGGTTGCTAATAAAAGTGTTGGGGCCAGCGGCATTGTCATTGAAACCAGAATGAAATCAAACCATACAACGGGGACTGGCCATCCGGGCGTTCTGTGGCACGCAAATACATCTTTAGGCACCAGCCATCAAAACGACCATCTTTATGTTAGACCACATTCTTATAACACAACTAACAACGTTCAACCTGCTTATTACAACGGTTCCTTAAACACTTTTGGTAACGTCACTGGTTTATATAATTACAACACTTGGTACAACATTAAAATTGAAATAATAAATTCAAATTCAATTAAGTATTACCGAAACGATACTAACGAAGCAAACTTTGCAAGTCAACAATATCAATCAAACACCTATGCCGGCATAGTTGCACACGGTAGCAATAATCAACAATGGGATAATTTTCGTATCCGTAAATATGCCTCCACCGACCCCACCTCTTCCCTCTCCTCCACCGAAGAAGTCGGTAAAGCCCCAGTGGCTTACTGGAAATTCGACGAAGGTGTCGGCACCACCGCCTACGACTCTACCTCAAGCAAAAACATCGGCACCCTTGTTAATGGAACTGTTTGGGAAAAAGAAGAATCTTGTATCTCTGGTAAATGTATAAAAATGGACGGATCAAACGATTACGCTTCTGCATCCGATTCAACAAGCCTTGACGGTAATGAAAACGAAATCACTATGAGTATGTGGTTTAAGTCAAATAATATTACGGCTGGAAACACATTCTTAATTAAAAAAGAAACACCAGGATATGATATGGGGTTAAACACAGCAGGAAAGCTTTTTATTACCATTTTTCATTTATACGATACAACCTGGCGTTACAGCCCTTGCACCTCAGATTCGGCTCTAGAAAGTAATAAATGGTATCACGTAGAAACAACTTTTATTAAAAACGGCTCCTTAAAAATTTATATCGATGGAAAATTAAACAAAAGTTGTGCGCCAGCATATAGTTACGGAATGGGTTCTAATAACAACCCTTTTTATATTGGAATTCAAGGCTGGCAAGCTAGTGGAAATGTTACTTTTGACGGTTTCATCGACGACGTCAAAATCTACCCCTACGCCCGCACCGCCGCCGAAATCAAATCAGATTATGCTTCCGGTCTGGCCGGCATGGGCACTAACGAAGGCTCATCTGTAAATATTGGTGGCGATAACACCAATCTCTCCGACGGCCTCGTCGGCTACTGGACCATGGACGAGGGTGTTGGTACCACCACTCTCGACAAATCCGGCAACAACAACACCGGCACCTTCGGCACCGGCTCCTCCGCCCCTGCCTGGTCCACCGGCAAGTTTGGGGTTGGAACTAGTTATGATGGAAATGATTATGTAAATGCAGGTAATTTTGGAACTTTAACCCCACAGGGTACGATATCCTATTGGATGAAACCGTCTGTAGTTGAAAATTATCGAAATCCCTTATCAACAAAATATCTTGGAGGTAATTCTTGTTTCCGATTTGAAGAATACACAACTATATCTCCCTATGGTGGTTTTAGCACAATTATTGGTAATGATGGCGGAACATATACTAGTCACTCCTATTTAACCTCCAACACATTACAAGTGAACACCTGGTACCACGTTGTCCTTGTTTGGGATTCGGTTACAAATATGGCTACTGGTTACTTAGATGGCCAACAAAAATTCAATGAAGCTCACACTTACTGGCCAACTACCTTACCATCAATCACTATTGGTGGTGGTTTTGATGTTAACAGATATTGGAAGGGCCTCATTGACGAAGTCCGCATCTACA
>JAHIEZ010000042.1 GCA_018901355.1 Patescibacteria group bacterium
AATTGAGATGGCGATGCCCAAATTAAAGGGAGTAATTGATTTATTTGAAGGTTTAAGAGATAGTGGTGTGGTGGGTGGAGGAACTGGCGAAAGTGCGACGGTGTTTGTGCGTATGGTTGATATGACTGAATCTTACGAGAGAAATGGTAGATACAACAGAGGAAGAAAAGAAGAAAATTGTCTTTTCCCGGGAGTGGTCTTGTGTTTCGATTTTTGGGGAACAGACGGTCGAGATGATGGTTTCAGCCATGGGTATTCTAAAGTAACAGCATATGTAGACCAAGAAAGATTGATGATAGTGGGATGTCTTTCTTGGATGAGTAAGGTGGTAGAGAATCCTTCAGATTTAAATACTGTGGTGGCGAAGGCCATTTTGGATCCAGAGAGAGTGGACATTTTTAATGGCTGGCCTCTTGATTGGGGACCGGGCTAGTTTGATTGGTAAAAGTAAGTTTTTAGATTTAGGAATGGTATAATTTTGAGTATGAGTGGATATCAAGAAAACCCGGTTTGGGGTGCGAGTTTTGAAGAAAGACTAGTGGTTGTTAATTGGGCTGATAATTTTGCAATAAATCATATTTTAACTCCAAGAAATGAAGCGGAAAAAAAATATAGGGAAAGAATAGCAGGAAAATTGTTGCGCGAGGTCACGGAATTGCCAGTGGACAATGTGGCAATTTTGTTGAATCGGGCAAAAAAACCGGGTGAGGAAGGAGCCAAGGCAGAGAAAGGATTGCGGGTTTTGTCGGGAGCAGTTTACAAGTTGATGAGAGATGGAAACTTGGAGATAGCGAATCAACAGGGAGGATTGACGAATTTGGCTGATGTTTTAGGGAGAGGAAGTGTGGTGGAAATTGATGATGTCTTGCCGGCGGTGTGGAAAGGTTTGGGAGATAGGGTGCGAGAGAATGAAATAAAGAGTCCTGGAATTTTGAAACTTTTGGACAGTTTGGATAAAGCGAAAGCAAGGGGAGGAACTGGGGTTGGTTTTTTGGATTTGCAAAAGAAGATAGCTGAACGGATAGATACTTTGTTTTTGGATGGGCAGGTTGATGCTAGTGAAGCAATTATGGTGACAACTTATTTGAGGGCTGAAGCAGAAAGTGTGGGAGGAGGGCCACAGGGACAGGTGCAAGGGAGAGTGGAACCAGCACAAACGCCGCCGGGGCCGGATCAGGGGGGAGGACAAAAGGAAGGTGATCATCGACAAGGAAGGACACAACCAGCTATTTCTCCTGTGTTTGCGGGTAAAGACATGGATCCAGTAATGTTAGGATCTTGGGAAACGATGAAAGGAATTGAGGAATCGGTAGGAAAGTTAACTGGGACTAATAGGGGGGTAATAGATGAATGGATGTTTAAAATTTTGGATAATGTAGGAAGAGAACCACTCTTTTTTGCTGGGGCAGGATGGCAACAAATTATCCCTTTTATGGAAAGATCATTAAGAGAAATGGGAATGAATGAGTCTCATTTGGCTGAGGAAATAAAAAGAGCAAGAGCTCATTGTTTATGTGTGACCCAGAGAGAAAATATTTTTCATTGTGACGGTGATGCTAATAATTATGTAGAAAGAAGTGCTCCTCCTGCTTTTTTACCAGATTTGCAGTGGGATTCTGATATGGCGAAAGTAGTAAGAGAGCATCCGGTGGTAGAATTTTTTAGAGATTGGTATGTAAATGGAAGTTCGGGTGTAATTTGGGGGAAGAATGGAGGGGATGTTGTAAATAGATTGAAAGGAACACCGGGGGGGAGGGGAATTTATCAATGGGCGGAAGATTTGAAAGAGACGATAATGAAGAATGAGGCTACGGCTAAAGGTTTGGAAGATTTTTGCGAACAAAAAGAACCTGGGAGTTGGAATCCAAAGATATTGAAGGAGCAGTTGGAGATGGCTATTTCTTATTTTGTTGTTGAGGATTATCCTCGTTGGGCTTTTTGGGCAATGAATAAAGCATCTAGTGGGAGTGATGAGACAAGAGCGGAAGTTCCTTGGCTTGATCCTGATAAAGCGCATTTGCATTCGATTAAGGCTATTGGTAAAGGAAGAACAGGAGAAGTAGTTGTTTGGAATGCAGAAAACCTAGGAGTTAATCATCCTTTTTTGTCTTTAGTGAGACCGGTAGATTTGGTGAGATTTAAAGGAGGTTGGGATGAATCGATTTTGAGACCATTGGAGCATGCTTTTCAATATTTAGCTTTTGGAAAGTGGAGTGAAGACAAGGTTCTTACTCCGTCTGAGGTAAAAATTAAGGATTTTGGAAGATGGAATGCGTTGTGGTCAGCGGTGATAGGTAACACGAGAGGTGACATGATAGATGACTTTGAAGATTTGATGAAAGGTTTTGACAAGATGGTGGATATGGATCCAAACAGGAAAGATAGGGCGGATTTTTTTGGTTATATTGCGGGAGAGATCGTTTATTCTAAAGTTTTAGCTTTAACATCGGGAAGAAGAGGAAGAGCTTTTTCTAATATAGCGAGGGCTTTGGCGATTGAAGCTAGTTCGGTGCCAAAAGAACATCAACAGGCGATGCAGGCATTTGCCGGGAGTGGTTTTTCTGCGGAATATGGTCAGATTAAAGAAATTGTGGACAGGCTTGGTTTAAATTTTGGAGCTTCTCCTCATTATAGAACAGCTTTGGATATTTTGATAACTGAAGCGGCTGATCCTGAATTGGCTAAAAGTTTAGCTCCAATAAGAAAGGTTTTGTTGGGGATTATGGCGGTGGGGAATACTTTTACTGGTGGAGGTTCACAGAAGAAAAGGTAGAGAAAAGGATGTACAGAAAGAGGTTTGTTTAATTTTTTAGTTAAGGAGGGGTGTTGGAGGTTTGGGGACTCCAGTACTAGGAGTGTTATGTGATTGTTTAGAAAGTATTTTTATGGCTTTTTTTATTTTTTCAATAGCTTTTTGATAATATTTTTTTGAGTTCATTTTTGAGTTGTTTTATTAAGGTGTTTAGGGTTTGGGTTTGGGAATTCCGGTATTGGAAGTATTGCTTAGTGGTTGAGCAAGGGTTGTTTGGCTTTGATTGATTGTTTGTGAAGCTTGTTTGGTTTGAGCGGCAGATTTAATTTTGTCGCGAGTGTTTTTATAAATATCAGATCCAGTTAGGGTGGTCCAGTTTTTATATTGTTCTGCGGCGCGACCAACAAAAACAAAAGGAGAGGCTGTTTTTAAAGATTCGCCAATGGCTGTGCCAAAAGGAGAAGGTTTGATCTGGAAAATAACTTGGGGAATTAAGTCGGGGAGTTTGGAAACCAAAAGTATACCAGCAAAGCCGATGACGGCTCGAGTGATACCTGCCACACCTGTTAACATACCGGGAGCCCACAAATCTCCGCTTTTTTGTATTTGAAAAATGATTAAGTTGAGCATGACGAGAAAAAGGAAGGAAATGGGGAAGACAGATAGGTTGATAGCTAATCCTGTAATCCAGGAACCGAAACCTATTTTGACGCCAGGAAAAGAGCCTAGGCCGATTTCCAAGGGTCCGAGAATTATTTTGAGAATAACATTGAGATATGTTTTGGCCAAACCGAAAACGAATTGAATGAGTTTAATAAGAACAAAAATTTGGATTATAAGGAAGATTAAAGCTGTACCGATTAAAAATCCTCCTACTCGTGCGCCAGGTATGGGCAGGGGTCCGCCGAGAATAGCCCCAACAAAACCACCGGTTAAGACAGATATCATAAGAATCATGGTTTGAGGGAGAGCAAGATTTAATAATTTAAGGGTTTGCCATCGATCGGCGGAGGCAAGTTGGGAAAAATTATAGAATTGATAGTTACCTCCAGCAGTTTGCGAAAGCCATTCCCAAAATTTTCCTACAGCTTTTGGAGGAAAAAGATCGCTGGAGAGAGAGGTGCCGTTGGCGGAAAAGAGGACAGAAAGAGAAAGAGCCTGGATTAAGTTCATTAGATCAATTAGAAGGCCGGCGATGGCGTAGGAAAAGGTGACTAAAATAAGGGTAGTGATGATTTTTGGGATGGCGGTTTGAATGGTGATGACAGTTTGGGGACCGGTTTTGACGCGGAACATGACCAAAATACCTAAAATAACAAAAATAATGGCAGAAAGAGAGTAAACAATGTTTCTAAAGCCTTTCCAAAGAGGAAGTAAAGGCTGAAGGCCGGAGAAACCAGCGCCTTGAGCGTAGGCGGGTTTACCCAAAAAATTGTCTTTGACTTGGGCCAGATATTCGATGCCGGAGGCGGGAGGGGTATAAAGGGCGGCAATGAGATTGGTGGTAGTACCGATAGCGCCACCGGGAACAAAAGAAGTTTCGGGATTGTTGATACTATCGGCAATATTTTTGGTGCCAACCAAGGTGTCGAGGGTTTTTAGGATGGTATTGTCCATATTGGAACTGACCCAGTTTTCCAGATTGGGATTGCCTTCTTCGATAGTTTGGGAGTATTGAGTGATAATGTCAGCTGGCTCGGCTTGGGCTGTGAGGGATTGAGTAATGAAGGTGCCGGTGAAGACAAAAAGAGCGATGATAAGAGACCAAGAGAGAGTAGATAATTTGGGGAAAAGGCGAGTATTTCGGTGATTTAGTTTGACGAGCAGGTTTTGCAAGGACATGTAGGATAATTTTAGCATGAATGAAGAGATCCTGAAATCCCTAAAGGGACCTACGGCAGTTCAGGATGACAATTAAAGTTGCCAGGAGGCGGGGTGGAGCATTTTGGCAAATTTTTCGAAGGTTTTTTGAGGTAAACCGCCGCCGGGGCTTTTGAGGTCAATATCACCGCTGGTGGCGGAACCGGGGCTATCGGCTGATTCTTGGTCAGAGGCAGGAATGAAACTGGAAGCAAAGTCGGTTTGAGTTTCGATGCCTTTTTCTAAGCGGGGATCATATTGTTCTTCTATGTCAACGGGAGCGGAAACTTTTTGACTGTGAAAGATTTGGAGAGCTTGAGCTAAGCGTTTGAAGAAATTAAACTGAATGGGGTTGGTGTTGTCTTCGACAGAGGAACGTTCAACGGTTTGACAGATTTTGACGGGAGAATTTTTGTGGGAGGCGGGAAGCATTTGCTGGACAACAGCGGTGTCAAGATGAATGGCGGCATTGGGAAGCATGCGGTCGTGGACGGTTTGGCCATGATCATCAGTAGCAATGACTTTGGAATTTAGGGAACCGGCGGCAGTAAGATTGAGATAAGGATAGGCCAGGGCATGACAGGGGTGAGAAGTGTCGGCCAGATAAACCGGCAGACAGGAGCTATCGGGTTTACCGCAATTTAAAGAATAGCAACCGGAATCACAATCCCAGGCGATTTGTTCGTTTAAAACTTGACCGGTTTGAGCTTGAGAAATAAGGTCATCTTTGATGGCTTTTTGATTTTTGACAGGAGTGGATTTGTAGGCAGAGCTAATATATTGATCTTGAGAGAAAGAGGTGAAGGCTTGGTGAAGCTTGGTTTTGCCGGCAAGAAAATTGGTGATGGGTTTGAAATAAATAGTAAGATAGCGGGAAAATTTACTGGCGTATTTGTCTTCTTCTATTTGCTGATTGATGGAATCAACAGTGCGGGGAATGGGGTTGTCGTTTTCATCTTTGGCGTTTTGGTCAACGTCATATTGTTGTTCGGCGGTGGTTTGGTAGGTACAGACAGTGACATATTGTTGAGCGGGAGGGTAATTGTCGTGATGTTTATCCAGAGGATGAAGGGCTTCACCCGGCTGGGCAGGATTGGCAGAATCAATATTGACGGGGGGAAGAGAGGTAGATTCTAAACGACAGTCGGGAGTTTCCAGACAGCGGGTGGGAGCTTCGCCAACATAGAAAGGTTTACCCAGAGCTTGAGCCTGACTTAGAGCCTGAAGAGCACTGCCTTTTTCGGCGTCGTTGTAAAAATGAGCAGAGGTGAGGGTAATGTCGGAAGCGGAATTGCTGTTTTGATAATCGCCGTTTTGAGGAGTGTCACCTAAGGTGCCGGGTTGGCTGGCCATTTGGCCGATGCTGATTTGGGCGGAGGGATTGATGGAGTGAATGACGGAAGAAACATGGGCAATCCAGGAATTGTAGGCGGGGGGACAGGAAGATTGGCCACTGCAATGAGGCTCGTTGGCCAATTCGTAAGCAAAAAGAGCGGGATGGTTG
>JAHIEZ010000043.1 GCA_018901355.1 Patescibacteria group bacterium
GGGCGTGAGAAGTAACTTCACAGACAACGTGGGTGACGTTGGCTTGTTTCATTCGAAAAAATAATTTTTGAAGATCACGAGGATGGGGACTGGTGGTGTGGAGTCCGGTGCTTTGACTTTGATCTCCGATCTTGGCTTCAATGGTGCTGATAAGGCCCGTTTTTAAACCGGCGTTTTGAAGAGTATGGTAAAGAAGAGTGGCGGTGGTAGTTTTACCGTCGGTACCGGTGACACCGATAAGGATAAGTTTTCGGCTAGGAAAAGCGTAGACAATGTTGAAAAAGATGCTTTGGGGGAGGTGCCAAAAGAGATTTTTAAGTTTTTGGAGAAACATTTTTAGTAGCAAATTATAACAAATGGCTAAGTTTTTCGGCTAAATCGAACCAAACGGGGGCGGCGGTAGTGGAGCCCCAGGGAGAAGCCTTGGGTCTAACTAGAGTGACAATTAGACTGAATTTTGCTTGTTGACAGGGTGAAAAACCAATAAAAGAAGCAATGGTGGCTGATGCTTGATACTGACCGAATTGGGCAATTTGAGCGGTGCCTGATTTACCGCAAACTTCAAGATTATTTGGTTTCAATTTAGCCAAATTGCTGTTTTCCACGATATATTTTAAATATTCTTTGATTTGGTCAGTGGTTTGGCTATCAAAAATTTTAGTTTTTTGATTATTTTTGTTTTTTATAATTTTATTTCCCTCTGATAAATAATCGACAATTTTTGGTTTTTGGGTCCAACCGTCGTTGGCCAGAGAGTTAAAGGCGTGAAGCATTTGAAGCTGAGTGATGGCAAAGCCTTGGCCGAAGGAGGCGGTAGCTAGGTCTAAAGGAGACCAATAGTTTTTGTTGAGAGGACGAGCTTCACCTTGGAGATCAACGCCTATTTTTTGATCTAAATTAAGAAGGTGATAATATTTTAAAAAATTGTCCTGACCCAAAGAGTCGATGATATAACTCATAGAAATATTGTCTGAATTTTTTAAAGTATCTTTGATGTCGGTATCGGGATGATAAGAGAAATCCCAGTTGTTGATAGTATATTCACCAATGGTTCTGGCAGTTTGGCATTGAGGGCAGTGATAGTTTTTGTCTATGGATTGACTGTCCAGGGCCATGGCAACTACCAGAGGTTTAAAAATAGAGCCCGGCTCGAAGAGATCGGCAATGGCGTTGTTTCTTTCGGCGGAAGGACTGGCTTCCAGACTAGTCATGGCTAAAATGGCTCCGGTTGAGGGTTCCATCAGGATGATAGAGCCTGATTCGGCCATATAATCGCTTATAGCTTGAGACAGTTTTTGTTGAATTAAAAATTGAATTTTTCGATTGATAAAAGTGTGGATATCCCGGCCGTTGATACTACTTGTTTGCCAAATTTTTTGGGAAAGAAGAGTTTGGCCGGTGGCATCAATGGCCGATTTACTGTAACCGGTTTTACCGAGAAGTTGTTTATGGTAGTAGGCTTCCAATCCACCGTAACCGACCTGAATCCCCTGTTGGTTTTGGGCGACGATACCGGTGATGTCCTGGCCCAGATTTTTTTCAGGGTAGTATCGAGAGTAGGTTTGACCAAAAGAGAGACCGGATAGAGTTAGGAGCTGACTTTCTTTTTGACTGAATAAAGTGGGGAAACTTTGCCATTGTTTTTGAGAATTGTGGGTGAAATTATCAATGATTTGACCATTTTCAACAATAAAATCGGGCTTGATGTTTTCAATAATTTTAAATATTTCACTTAAATCTTGTTTGAGGTTTGGTTTGTAGATGGAAAGCTGATAACCGGTTTGGTTTAGAACCCAGGGGGAGTTGTTATGGAAAAAAATTTTTCCCCGAAGCGGGGTGATTTTTTCAATTTTTTGAGTTTGACGCATGGCTTGTTCTTTTAGACCAGGTCCTTGCCAAATTTGCCAGTAAAAAAGGCGAAAAACAACAAGTAAGAAAGCAAGATTGATGGCAAGAATAAGGGATAGGTGTCTACTTTTGATCAATTTATGGGGATTTTTAAACTATTTTTAATAGGGATTAGGTTTTTGGAAGAAATTAAGGGATAAAGATATTCAAGTGAAGTAATTTCCGCTTTTTCTTGTTCCAGAAATTGGTTTTGAGGCAGAAGTGCTTGTTTTTTTTCTGTTTGTTGTTGTAGAAGAGTATTTTGATCGATGATTTGTGAATTGTAATAAAAAGAGAAAAGCAAACGAAAAAAAAAGGAAAAAACCAGAAGAAAAATAAATTTTTTTTTCATGGCTTGATCTGATAGGCCCTGAGAAGAGCTGAACGCGATAAGGGATTTTTTTTAACTTCCAAATAAGAGGCTTTGATGGCCTTGGTGGTCAGTTTTTTAATTTTTCTAAAATGGCTTGAGATAAACTGTTTAACCAGGCGATCTTCGCCGGAATGAAAGGAGATAACAACAACCCGGCAGTGAGGAGGGAGGCAGGAGAGAGTTTGGTTGAGGGCCTTTTTTAGATTGTCAAACTCTTGATTGACGACAATTCTTAGGGCCAGAAAAATTTTAGTACTGGGATTTATTTTTGTTTTGATAGATCTTTTTTGATAAAAATTGTTGACAATGGAACTTAAACGTAAGCCGGTTTTGATGGGGGTAATTTGGCGCTGTCTGATTATTTCTTGGCTTAGAGGTAGGGCTAGTTTTTCTTGAGCATAAAAACTAAAGATGCGGCTCAGCTCGGGGCCGGAATAAGTATTGATAATCATTTCGGCGGTAAGAGGAGAAGAAAGAGGATCCAGGCGCATATCCAAAGAGTCGGGATCATTGTAGGAGAAGCCGCGGTTGACGGATTTTTGTTGATTAACACTTAAACCCAAATCAAAAATTATGCCGGCAATTTTTTGGGGTGTTTTGATATTGTCTTTAATAATTTTTTCTAAATTACTAAAGTTGTCGTGAATGGTAAAAAATCTATGGGGAATTTTTTTTTGGAGTCTTTTTTGAGCGATCTTGATATTGTTTAGGTCCTGATCGATGGCATAAACAGTGGCGCCGAGAGATAAAATTTTTTGGCTGTGGCCACCGTGACCGAGAGTAGCGTCAATATAAATTTGGTGGGGATTTACCTCGAGAAGTTTTAAAGATTCTGTGGACAAAACCGGTAGATGATATGTCATGGGCCGATGAGATAATCGCCGGCCAGACTTTTTTGGTTTTCTTTAGTGGCAGACGAAGGTTCGATTGAGTCAATAGTGCCGGCGCCATTGCCACTGGCGAAAACGGAATAGATTTGTCCTGATTGGACGGAAGAATTGGGGAAACCGTAATTTTTTAAGAGAAGAAAATATTGGCCTTTGGCGGCGGTGGCTTTTATGGTTAGATCAGATAAAGAAAGAGTCTTGTTCTGATTGATCTGGTTTGAATCGGTAAGAACGAATTTGGTTTCATGAGTGGACATTTGGCCGTTTCTATTGATGAAAATAAGAGAGAGAGTACCGCCGGTGATGCCTTCGTCATATTTATATTTACAGGCGTTGGTGCAACTGGCTGTGCCTAAAAGAATATCTTTTTCGAGAGAGGAACTTTCTATTTTGAGGGTATCCCCTACTCCTTTTTCTATTTCAATATTGCCGTCGGTAGCCAGATAAATAAGTTCGTATTCTATTTGGGTGATGGAATCGGGGATATTGACTATTTTTAGCTTAAGCTCGTGACCATCAGCACGGGGAGTGAGACTGATGTAGGGTTTTTGAGAAGCGTCCATCTCTACCATTTTGGGAGTGGGGGTGGGAGTGTCCTGGGGAGCAACAGTTTTTTTGCCACAGGCAGAAAGAAGAAGGGTGGAGCCAAGAATTAAACTTAAATTAAGGATAAATTTTAATTTTTTTTGGGTCATGATTTAATTTAACTTTTTTTGTAACCAACTGTCAACTTGGTCTATTTTTAACCGTTCCTGTTTCATGGAGTCACGGTGACGAATGGTGACGGTATTGTCGTCTAATGTTTGAAAGTCGACGACCAGACACCAAGGGGTGCCGATTTCGTCTTGACGACGATATTTTTTGCCGATATTACTACTGTCATCCCAGTCGACGGGGTAGGAAGCGGACAGTTTTTGAAATATTTTTTTTGCCAGAGAAACAAGTTCTGGTTTATTGGTAGCTAGAGGGAAGATGGCCATTTTGTAAGCAGAAACTTGAGGGTGAAGTTTTAGCAGGGTTCGAGTTTGGCCGTTTTCCAGTTTTTCTTTGGTATAGGCGTCTAAGAGTAAATAGAAAAAACTGCGATCGACACCACCGGAGCATTCGACGATATGGGGAATATATTTACTGTTGTCAGTCGGGTCCAAATAACTTAGATCCTGACCACTAAAACGGGAGTGTTGGGAAAGATCATAATCGGCACGCCAGTGGATACCTTCCATTTCGGCCCAACCCCAAGGGGTATGGTATTCAATGTCAAAAGCTTTTTTGGCATAAAAAGCCAATTCATCTTTTTGGTGTTGACGGAAACGAAGACTATCCTGGTGATTGAAAAACTTTTGATACCAAGTAAGCCTATTTTGTTTCCAATATTCATACCATTTGTCCATATCTTCGGATTTAACAAAATATTGAATATCCCATTGTTCGAACTCGCGGGTACGATAAAGAAAGTTCTTGGGGTTGATTTCATTTCGGAAAGCTTTACCGATTTGGGCAATACCGAAAGGAATTTTTATCCTGGTGGAGTCAACGACATTTTTGAAGTTTAGATAAATATTTTGACAAGCTTCACCACGAAGGTAGGCGTGGGTTTTTTCACCTTCGATGACACCGATATCGGTCTCAAAAAGAATGTTGTATTTTTTGGGTTTGGTGAAAGTACCGGAACATTCGGGGCATTTTTTTGGGTCATCCAAAAGATCGGGACGGAAACGTTTGTGACATTTTTTGCATTCAACCATGGCGTCAGCAAAGTTTTTGACATGGCCGGAGGCTTGCCAAACTTTGGGATGGGTGATAATGGTACCGTCAATACCGAGGACATCGAGACGGGTTTCGATGTTGTCATGCCACCAGAGATTTTTCCAGTTACGTTTCATTTGGGAACCGACGGGGCCGTAATCATAAAAACCACTGATACCACCGTAGATTTCAGAGTTTTGAAAAACTATGCCACGACGTTTACAAAGAGCTACCAATTGAGAAACTTTATCGTTTTGAGTATCGACCATGGTTTATTATAGCGAATTGCAAGTGTTTTTTTTATTTTTAACTAAAAAGGCCGGGGGATTGGAGGGGTTTTTCAATAATAGATTGGAGGAATTGCTGGATTTGTTTTTGGGTTTTGGGATAATCCCCTTTTTGGAAGTTATCAACTATTTCTAAAGGAAGACCAAAACCGAAAGTTTTTATTAACTCAATTTCGTTTTGAAGATAATTTTTGACCTGATTGTTTTGAATGGCGGAAATGATTTTTTGACTAAGAGGATAAACAAAGTCGGTGTGTTGGTTTTCAACGACCAGATTGTTGATCGTTTCCAAAAAATAGAAAAGAAGATTGAGTTGGGCTAAGTTCTTGGGGTTTTGAAGAAAGGCGTTTTGAGTTTGGGCTTGGGAAATCCAAGTGAAATCATTTTTTTGGTAAAGTTGGGTTTTGATGGTATTGCCCAGTTGAAGGGCAGATAAGCGGCTACTTTTTATGTTTTGAGCTCCTTTGGCCAGAGCCATTATTTTGCCATGATGAGGAGTAAGCAGAGTGACGAAAAGATCGGCCTCTTTGGTCTTTTTTTTGTTTATAACCAGAGCAAGAGTGGAGAGATAGGGAGACATTACAAAGAAAGTTTGATGGTTTTGTCGGTGGTCCAGAGAAAAGGCTCCATTTCCCGGCCGTTGACGACGAGTTCGTAAGGAATATCTTTGGTGCCAGGTTGTTTTTGCAAAAGAAGGGTGTAGTCACTGCTGGCGGGAACACTACTTTCATATTGGATTGAAGTTTTGACGCTGGATTCGGCATAGAGAGGATATTTGTCTCCGTAAAAACCCTCAAAAACCTGTTTGCCTAACTCTTCATAAAGTACCGGTTCAACCTCCGAACCGGTCATTTTGATCATTTTGGATCCCAAAGAAACATAAAATCTAAACCAATCCCGATATTTGGGGGCATTGAGACAAAGATCGCCCTTTTCCAGATTGCAATTACTGGCTTTACTGGGGTTGGTATAGGTAATAACGATTTTGTGTTCAACCTTTCCATTTTGGCTGATAATTTGGTGTTTGATTTTTTGATTTAAAAATAAGTTGGTTTTGGCGCTACTCATATTGGCGTCGCTTAGATGAAAATAGTCAGTGTTTTGATCGGTGACAGTCAGACTGCCGGTGATATTGGCTTTGACGGCGGCGGTTTGCAGTTCAGGATCGGTGAAATAGAAAAGCAGATGTTTTTGATAAATATTTTGGAGTAAACCGGA
>JAHIEZ010000119.1 GCA_018901355.1 Patescibacteria group bacterium
CGACTGGATGGCCAAGGATTTTATCAACCGGATCAAGGAGGAAATTGATGGTTTATTATCGTGACAGCGTTACCGAAGCCAGCTGGCAGCTTTTAAAAGAACTGAAGCGGCAGTTTAAATTTTGCCTCATCGGCGGCTGGGCAGTATGGCTGTATACCCGTCAGTTAAAATCCAAAGATATTGACCTTGTGGTTAAGCCGGAAGAGTTAAGCCGGATTCGGAAAAAATATGAGTTGTTTAAAAACGAGCGGTTGAAAAAATACGAATTTCGCCAAGGCGAGGCGCAGGTTGATGTTTATGCGGTATATTATTCGGACTTAGGAATAGAAGCGGAAAAAATTCTTCAGGATTGCCGGATAGTGGAGGGTTTTTCCTTACCCTCGCCGGATGTTTTATTCATCTTAAAATTAGCCGCCTGGCTGGGCCGAAAGAGCAGCCCTAAAGGCAGAAAAGACCTGATAGATTTAGTCAGTTTATTGGAAACAGAAAAACTTGATCGTACGAAACTGAAACACAAGGGGATTAAAACTTTGATCAAAGAACTGCGTTTGTTGACAGATTTGCCCGAGTTAAACTTAAACCAGCACCAGCTGGCCCGGGCAAAAAAACGCTGGCTGGAAAGCTTGGTTGTGGTATAATCTGATACATATATGAGTGAAAAAGGAAGCGGCGGTTCTATCTTTGGCCCAAAGTTTGATAAAGAGTTAAATAAGCCTTTGGCTGGGGAAGAAGCGGTTGAAAAACCAAGACACGACTGGAACGTGCCGCTGAAGTTTTTAAAGCAGGCAGGCCAGGAAGCGATTGCCGTTGCTGATCTAAGCAAGACCAAGAAATTAAGAGGGATAAGGGATATTTCCACTTTAGCCTTGGCCGCAGTCAGCGATGTGGTCCCGGGCATGGGATTATGGTTGGCCGGAGGAAATGCGCTGGTGGCTGCGGGAACGGGTATTGCCGGAGCGGTTGATAAAAGGAAGCAGATCAAAGAATTAAGAACCAAGGATTCTTTCGGCGACGCCGATCAGGCTGTTTTGAAAAAGCTTGGTTTGACCGGGAGGGATATTTTCAATACCAATAACAGTATTAATGAGTTGTTGAAGTTGTCTTTAATTAATGACTCGGCATTGGGAAAAGTTTTCGGAGCCAATAAACAGATTGATTTGAAGACAGGAGAAAAGTTGTTTGCAGGAAGTTTGGGCACAGGGTTGGCTGTTGGGACTTTGTTATTGTCTGAATTTGTCCGCGAGGGAGTTCCTCTGCCAGTCGTGAAAACACTGATCAGTCGGTTAATGACTAGATTGGTGATGCAGCAGTTGGCACCTCGAGCATTTATTGAAGTTGCAGGATTAATGTTTAGTAAAAAAGAAGGAGTATCGCCGGAGAGGGCCGAAGATTTTGTGGATGTGGCTTTATCGGCCATGTCTGCAACTTTTGTGGCTTTAACAACAGGCATGATGGCTTACAAAGGTATTGCCGCGGCCGCAGCAAAAACACAGGGAACTCAAACGGAAACGGCGCCAATTGTGGTCGCGGCGGCGGCCACGGGGACGCCAACGCTTGTTCCTGCTTTTGAACATACTCCAGATTCGACGGCAACAGGAATGCCGCCGCCCACGCCAACCCTTGAACCTACCCCCACCGCGGCGGAGTTAAACTGGCAGTTGGGACAGGCACCGACCAACGAACAGTTAAACCAACTGGAAATCACTGCCGGAGGGAGAGATTATTTGGACAAGATTCCGGTCAATATCGACAGTGATCAAGAATTAGAAACAGTCTACCGCTTTAATTTAGATAAGGATTCGGAGCCGGATGCCTGGGCGGTTTATAACGAAGAAACCGGTCAGTGGCAGCCGTGGATTTGGGAGGATAAGGGGAATCTTTATAAAGCCGATTTGAATTTGGATGGCAAAGCGGATTCCGGCTGGCTGACGCTTCAGGATTTGAAAGACAATCTTTTATGGCCCAGTGATCAGGGCGGCGGCGGAGATAGATTGCCGTTGGAATTGGCACCAAAACATTATGATTTAGACGGTGACGAGGATCCGGATTTACTTCAAGCTGATGACGAAACCTGGTTTATTGATAAAAATAATAATTTTGTCAAAGACGAGAGCGATCTCCAATTAAAAGAACCACCGGTGTTTCATCCTGATAGTGGTCTGGCGGTTAAGCTGGTGGCCGAGGACGGCCAGATGTGGTGGCGGGGCGAAGACGGTAAACTGGTTGGGCTGGTTAAAAATTCCGACGAATTCTGGACGATTGACCGCGATCCAAATCCGGTAAAGGCATCTGATTTTAGGGATGGGTTTAAGATTGCTGAAGGAAGTGTCAGGCTGGACAGTGTGGGAGAAGGTGAAAATCAATTTAAACTGGTTTTTAGCGGCGCCAAACTGGAGTTTACAGACAAAGGGTATTGGATTTATAATCCTGACGGCAACTTGGCAGCCGGCCATCTGGCCGACGGCCGGACGCTGGCTTTTGATCCGGACGGAAACAAAGGAATTATGGCCTGGCAATATCAATTGGCCGTGGCGCATCCGGACTGGACGCCGGATGAAGTCGGCAAGGCCGCGTTTTTACATCAGAGTGAGCCGATTAACTTGAATCTTTCCCGGCCAGAGCCCTATCAGGCGCCTTCCGGCACATTGAGTTTCGACCAGCTGGCAATGGGTCCAAGGGGTGGCGATGAAGGGATCATTATGCACGATGTTCATGAAGTAAATATGAATTTGAATGCCACGCAAGTGGCGCAGGCGGCCCATATTGCGGTAGTGAATAATAATTTGACTGGTCCGGCCATGA
>JAHIEZ010000107.1 GCA_018901355.1 Patescibacteria group bacterium
ACCCCGGCAGCATCCGCCTTCTTATCGAAGAGAAGGAAGAGGAGTTGAAGAAGAAGGGCGGCGGATCGCCTGACGACCGGGACGATTTCATCCGGCTTGCCCGGTGGTACGCCGAGTTGAACCAGAAAGAGCGGGTTTTGGATTGGTTGAGGTCAGCCTTGAAAAGCCTCGGAAAGCCCGATGTGGAGATTCTGAATCTTCAAGGAATCTATCACCTAACCTCCGGCAGAGCCGGAGGTATGAAATTATGAGCCGCTCAAAGCGGATTGAAAGAATGAACCACCTAAAGGTGGTTATTCCTGAAACATACTCAATTGATCAATACGATGATCTTCCTTTTCCTGGTGCTTGATATACTCACGGATTGTCGCTTCATCATGACCAACCGTGGAAACATAATACCCTCTGGCCCAGAAATGCTGGCCGGTAAAGTTTTTGCGACGTCCCATGAAATTCCTGGCAATATGGATGGCACTTTTACCTTTGATGAAACCAACCACTTGCGACACCGCATACTTTGGCGGTATGGAGATCAACATGTGGACATGATCAGATCGAAGATGGCCCTCCAATATTTGACTCTCTTTCTGATTCGCGAGGTCTTTGAATGTTGACCCTAAATGCTTCCGTAACTCTTCGTATATCGTCTTTTTCCTGTACTTCGGTATCCATACAATATGATACTTGCATTCCCATGATGTATGGCTTAAACTTTGGTTGTCGTTCAACTGAAACCTCCTTCCCCGTAAACTTTGAGCGGTTCACGGATAGGAGGTTTCCTTTATATTCCCGGAATTGTCAAACTCCGGGAGTCCCCCGGCAGAGCCGGGGGTTTACCTAGGAGCAATTAGACGCCTGCACGGTTATAAAACGTTCCAGACGGCAGAGAATATTTCACAGGCTCTAAGTCTAATCGGTATCAAGGCCGTATGGGACAAAGTTGGAGTCATCCTTGGTATGAATTCCTCAGATGTAAGGACTCGGCTTAATTTGGTCGTTGACCGACGAAACCGCATTGTCCACGAAAGTGACGTAGATCCATCTTTGGGCATTGGAAACAAATACCCCATAGACTTCCCTTTGGTCGATAGAGCAGTCGGATTCTTGAATTCCGTTGCGCATGCCATCCACCA
Source organism: Patescibacteria group bacterium (assembly GCA_018901355.1). Taxonomy (GTDB): domain Bacteria; phylum Patescibacteriota; class Microgenomatia; order UBA12405; family UBA12405; genus JAHIEZ01. Next base: position 1,134 of record JAHIEZ010000107.1, read on the forward strand.
AATTGCGAAAGAAGATTTTATATTCTAAAAGAGGGGCAGAAGGACAGGGTTAAGGCTGATGGGTAAATAGCTTCACGCTAATCACCCCCTGGAGCTAACCGAAGTTGTCGTCATCACTCTTCAAGCTGTAATCTTCGATTCATGAATACGGTCCCCGGTAATGACTCGCAATGTTTAAGGTGTGAAAAGATATTTCATTTGTTAATATAGATATTTCGGAGTCACCGCAGACATTATGTCGCTGCACCGTGGTGGGAGTAAATAGCGTCGTTAAAAAGTTCTTACAGCTGTACGTCCCGGCGAGCCAGAAATAACGAGGGGTTAGCCAATTGATGGTTAGCCCCTCTTTCACTATATGGGGAATCTGTCCCCACCCTGTCCCCACTTTTCTTTTTTTTACCCACCAAAAGCCCCGAGTTTTCTCCCAGGAATTATCTTGAATGTGTCGGTACCAGATTGCATGGTCATTCTTTATGCCATCCTTCTCTCGCTTATGCGAGGTGGAATTCTTAATCCAATTAATTGGACGAGCATATCCTTCGTGTCCGTGGGTGCCAGAACTGGTCGGCATGACCTGTGGACATCGCATCCGGCAGGGATCGCCCGTCCTGGGGAAACTGTGACGGGTAGGCAGCACATCCAGTGTGACGGCATGGCTGGAAAAAAAAGCATCCTTTTTTCCAGCGTGCCTACGGGGGGGGGTAGACCCTTTCGGATGGTCGGATAGGGTCCCATACTATATACCCAATGACAAGGTGACGCCTCATTTTTGAGGTTTATCAAGTCGATGTGTACTTCCTAAAGTCAGTAAAACCTCAACCTTGACAAAAATCCTTGTTTTCAACCCGCGATGAAGGATGCTGCCTTCTCAGCGAAGATAATTTTAGGCGAGAGGTCTGTCTGGATTGTGCTTAAAAATGCCATCTTGCCAGGTGACTCGACCAAAAGGTAGGCTGATTTCTCAAAAGAGCGGCCACCGATCAACCTTCCTTACCGCATCACCAAACCCCTGCTTTTCGCGATGTAAAATATCCCTTGACAACCAAAAACAGCCCCCATATACTCCCCCGAATCGGAAAGCAATGTCTTATCAAACACAACGCCGTCTCACGAGGTGAATGAGAATGGATAGGAAGATTGCAGTTGTCGGTGCCGGTGCGATCGGATCATGCGTGGCGGCGTCGATGACGAGGGCTGGCTGCGACGTGACGATCGTCGACCAGTGGCCCCAGCATATCGATGCGATGAAGGCGAACGGTCTTCGCATCGTCACCAAGGAGGAGGACTACACGGTCCCGGTGAAAGCCAATCACCTATGCGAGTTCGCAACCTTCAATCCCGAGTTCGACATCGCCTTCATCACCGTGAAATCCTACGACACGCAGTGGATGGCAAAGTACATTGCCAACTACCTGAAAGCGGACGGCATTCTGGTCGGTCTGCAGAACGGATTCAACGACGCTGCCAACGCCGAGATGGTCGGCCATGAGCGCACCATGGGCTGTGTTGTCGAGCTTTCCTGCGAGATATTCACGCCAGGCATGGTTCAACGCAACACGGTGCCGACCGGCACATGGTTTTCCGTCGGCGAACTCGATGGCTCCACGACGGCAAGGCTCCTCGAGGTGCAGACGCTGCTCAAGCATGTCGGCAAGTGCGATACGACCGACAATATCTACGGCGCGAAATGGACCAAGCTGATCGCCAATTCGATGACCTGCCCGTTCTCATCCCTCGGCCTGAAGAACTGGGAGGCGGTCAAGCTGCCGGGAATGTTCGAATTCTCCGTCGAGGTCGGCAAGGAATCCTTCGCCGTCGGCCAGGCGCTCGGCCACCGGATCGAGCCTTTGTTCGGACTGACCAGCGAACAGATTTCCAAAGACAGCGACGAGGCAATCACGACGGTGATGCGCAAGATGGTCCACGACGTCGGCCCCAATGCCCGCACGCATGCGGCGCAGGACCACGCCAAAGGGCGGCGCAGCGAGATCGAATACATCAATGGCCGAGTGGTTCTTGAGGGCGCAAGGCTCGGGATCGCCACGCCATACAACCACGCGGTGTGCGAAGTCGCGCGCAAGACCCATCGTGGCGAGATCAATCTCGATCCGTCGAACCTCGCCCTGCTTAAGGCCGAGGTGAAGCAAGTCGCATGATCGCGACCGCGGTCATCTCCCGCTCCAGCGCCTACTATGAACACTCCAAACGGATCGGAACCCAGGCCGCTACAATGGTTCGCCGTCATTCCATCGAATCGCCGTCACCCTTTGGTAATATTCCCGGGGAACGAAATAAATAGGGATAAACGAGTTTGAAAAGAACGAAGACCAGGGCCAGACCGAAAAAGACCAGGGCCAGCGGCCTGTCGAAAATTAAACGGAAGTCTCCCCTGAACATCATCAGTGTCTTTCTAATGTTGTTCTCGACCATGGGTCCCAACACCAATCCAATAATCAAAGGGGCCACCGGATAACCATATTTTCGAAAAAAAACACCGACGGCGCCGGCCGCAATCATCACCCAAACATCAAAGAAAGAGTTGCGGACGCTATACACGCCCAGTAGACAGATGATACTGATAAAGGGCATGAGCAAAAAAGGCCGGATGGTGGCAATGCGTGCAAAAAACCCCACAAGGGGCAGGTTAAGAACCAAAAGCATGAAATTTCCGATGTACATTGCAGCGATAAACGTCCAGAAGATCTGCGAATGATTTTGAAAAAGAAGGGGACCCACGTCGACATTATGCATTTCCAACGCCGCCATCATAACCGCAGCGGAAGGCGAGAACGGAATACCTAAAGTCAGGAGAGGAATCATCGCTCCCATGACGGCACTGTTGTTCGCCGACTCGGGTGCAACCACCCCCTCGATCATCCCTGTTCCGAATTTCTCTGGAGTTCTGGATAGCTTCTTTTCGACAGCATAGGAGAGAAAGGTAGAGATGACGGCACAGGGACCCGGCAGCAATCCGACGAAAAAACCGAGAACGGATCCCCTTAACGCCGGGGCAATAGATCGTCTGATTTCCTCCCGATTCGGGTACAAGTCTCTGAATCGTATCTTTTCGAAAACAGGAGGGACATATTTCTCCGCTGCATTTACCAACACCTCTGTGACCCCAAACAGACCAACCGCCAATGGTAAGAAATCGATACCCATCATTAGATTTCTTGAGCCGAATGTGAAACGCGGAATGCTGTCCAAAGCAGAGAGCCCCACCATGCTCAGCCATAATCCTATGCCGAGCATCAGGAAGCCTTTCACGGGAGAGTCACCTGAGAGAGCGGTGAGAATCAGAAAAGCAAGGACCAGAAATCCCAGATATTCCGGAGGTCCCATCGACAAGGCCCAATTCCCCAGAAGAGGGGCAAAAAACTGCAACCCGATGATGCCCATCGTCCCGGCAATAAATGAGCCCGCCGCTACAACGGCCAAAGCGGCCCCGGCTCTGCCTTTTTTGGCCATCTGGTACCCATCGATGCAGGTGACAACGCTCGCCGACTCGCCGGGTATATTGACCAGAATAGAGGTGGTCGACCCACCGTATTGGGCCCCGAACCAGCAGCCCGCCATCATGATCAGACCTGTTTCGGGTGGATACTTGAGCGTAAAAGGAAGCATGAGTGTCAGGGTTGCTGTAGGACCGAGTCCCGGCAATACACCGATGATCGTTCCAATAAGAACCCCGATAAAGCACGCAAAAAAATTGGTGAAAGACAGCGAAGCAACAAACCCGTTATATAACTGTTCCATTCAGGCGATCCTTTCCCAATCTAGCCCAGGATCCCGCGTGGCAAGTCCATGTATAGCCAAACGTCAAATAGAAGATAGCAGAAAAGAGTCGTCCCCAACGACAGGAGGAATGGCTTCAATCGCCCCGAGAGCTGCATGATTTTGGAAAAACAATAAGTCGACAGAAATGTCCCCAAAATATAACCGAGGAAGGGCATGGTCACGATCCAGCCGCTGAAGACAAGGAGCATGAGGAAATAGATTGTGATCTCGTGTCGGATGAAGAATAACCCGCTCGCCTTCTTCCTTCCTCTTGAAAAGAGAAGCACTACGGCTGAAATGAAAATGATAAAACCCGCCGCCATAGGGACCAGGCCTGTTCCGGGATTTTTCAGCGTGCCGAAACCCAATTCCAGCGCCATTCCAATTATGACGCCCCCTAAGATTAATAAAGCGATGTTGAAGATAAACTCGGCGTTATTCCTTGATTCTCGATTCACAGCGATTCCTTAGAATTGATCTCTGGCGGTCACCCCGGGCAGAGCGGACCGCCAGAGAAGATCGATTACTTCTTCTTCAAAACACCCGCTTTTCCCATGATCTTTCTTACCATCGCCGAGTAGCCGCTGCAGAACTTGACAATCTGGTCCGGAGGCAAATAGAACTCATTGGAGCTTCGGGATTCGAGGTATTTGATATACCCGGGATCCTTCGCAGCCACCTCAAAGGCCTGTGTCAATCGGTCAAAAGCCTCCTTGGGAATCTTGGGCGGACCGATCACGATTCCAAAAGATTCCCAGGTTACGTCATATCCCAGTTCTTTCAATGTCGGAACATTACTTAGTTTTCCTGGAAGCCGCTTGGATCCGAGAACAGCAATCGGCTGAAGATTACCGGCCTCAATCTGACTCTTGGCCGACCCTACACCTAAAACGCCCAAATCGGTATGCCCCCCGGCAACCTGGGCTACCGTCACGCCACCCGCTCCTTCCTGAGGGATGGCATTGAATTGCAATCCGGTACTGTCAAGGAAGGCCATCGCAGCAATCCACTGACTCATCCCGACTCCGGCCGTGGCAACAGAGACCTCCCCTGGATGTGATTTTGCAAATGAGATAATCTCTTGCATCGTCTTGAAAGGACGCTTGCTTTTCGTGGATGCAACGATGATCGGCGGCCAGCGATAGAACGTCCCCATCAGAGTAAAATCATTATAATCATACGGAAACAAACCCTGTATTTTGCTGGTGACCAGAGTGACGGTCCCCATGCCGATCGTATATCCATCCGGCTTCGCATCGTGAATCTGATAGTACCCAATGGTGCTCCCTGCTCCGGGCTTGTTGACGACAACAACGGGTTGACCCAGTACCGACGAGGCCTTCGCCACCAATGGCCTTGCCGCAAGATCACCGTCCGACCCTGATCCGATGGGAACAATGAAGTTGATTGGTTTTACAGGATATTTTTGCGCCGCCACCGCAGAATGGATCATACCCAAAACAAAAGAGAACGCCAGTAATATAATAAACAATCTTTTCATATCCCACTCCTTTCTTTGTTAGCCGGTTTGGCTTCCCGAATGATATATTCCTATTTCACCGGGAATTTTGCCAGATTTGAGACATCCGGGTCCAGTTCTTCCAGTTCGATCTGCTTGATCGCAGAGGCAACGGTCGCGTTGAAAGGTTTGGACACGTCGGCCTCCCATCCCTTTTTCACCACCAGTCCGTTAATGTAATCGATTTCTGCTTGACGCTTTTAAGGAGGTCTTGATAGATCATAGACCGCGCCTGCTTGCCAATGTGTTTTGATTTATAGGTGTTGAGTGCCAAGACATCGTAGACAGATTTTAGTGCCATAACATCGTGGACGAACCTAAAAAAAGCAATTGTCAGTTAATAAGAATTCACGATTGCTAACAGAAAAATACTCATAACATGTTAATGGCTTACTCATATCCATATCATTAATCATTAACTGGGAGCTGTATTTAAATACGATCAATGTCCACGATCTCATGACACATTTATTCGTCCACGATGTCATAACACTTATCATATAGGCATAAGGTAGACCCAATTGTCAATACAGTTTTTTATTTACAGTTTTTTATTTTAATTTTATTATTTTATTTATCTTTCAAAACCACTGACATCGTCAGTGGTTTTGAAAGATAAATAAAGGAGGGTTTCAATCTTTCCCGGCAGCATCATCTCCTTTGCGGGGCTGATGGAAGCCACAGAGTTCAAAGCGGCCTCCCTGATCTTCTCGGGTTTGACCACAAGCCTCATTCTTTTGTCAGGATGGATGAATGCCTGCCTGAGATCTTTCTCGTCGGCATTGGCGACCAGTCGTGCCGAAGGGAATGTTTTAAGAAGGTAAAGCATGGTATCGCTGAAGACGTTGGCCAGTTTCTCCAGCTCAGGAAAGGTTCCTTGAAGCATCCTTTTAATGTCGTTCTTTATCCCCGCAATCATCTTCCCCGTAAATTCCCTTTCCCTGGCCATATCCCTGAGATCCTGATAACCCTGTGAAATAGAACATTGAGAAATCGTTTCCCGGTGTGACAAGAGATAATGGGCGATTACCAGGGCATCCTTCTTGTCCGTCTTGGTCTTTCTCAGGGATAGCTTCCCGTAATTGGCGATGAGCAGAGGATTGACCACGACCGTCTTGATATTCTTGGATGTCAGAAAGGAAAAGAGATTGAGGTGATAGCAACCACTCGATTCCATGGCGATCATCACCTCTTCCACATTGGCAGCGTGAGAGGATAGGGCGTTCATCATTGCTTCAAATCCGGTTCTATCTGCCGCTGCAGTAAGAGAAAACATCACATTGCCCTGAACGTCCAACCCTGACGCACAAAAATAATCCTTGGAAACATCAACCCCGACAAAGAGACTTTCCATCGGCCCACCTCCATGGTATGATTAGAAAAAGGCAGGGGAATGCCTCTCGACCAATCCTCCATCGTGACAAAGGTTCAACAACCCAACCAACCTATGAGGGTTCAGGGAGACAGGGAACACACTACGAGAAGGGTTCTAAGACCCGGATGGCATCCCGTTCTCCTACCTTTTCCCTGTAATCTTTAACATTTTTTACTCTGTATCATAAATGATCAGTAGGAGGTGTAAGGTGTAGAAAGGATATTTCAACCGGTCGTTAACATGGGTATTTTAGAATTTGGACAGGTCTGATATCGTTGTTTCGCAATGGCTATAAACAAGGTCGTTGCATAGTTCTTACAACTGTACGTCCCGGCGAGCCAAATTAAAACAGGGGGTTAGCCGGATCAAGGTTAGCCCCCTGTTTCTTTTCATAGAAATATTTGCCACTATTTTGCCACTATTGAAATTTTCAGGCCACAAAAAACCCAGGGATTCCGGCCCAGGGTTTCTCTTGGCGTTGCCGGGTGTCGTCAGTCTTCGTCCATTTAATTGGACGAGCATATATTTCGTGTCCACAGGTGCCAAAACTGGATGTGGACATAGCATCCGGCAAGGATCGCCTGTCCTGGGGCAACTGTGACGGGTAGGCAACATATCCAGTGTGATGGCATGGTGGGAAGAAAAAGCATCCTTTTTCCCAGCGAGCCGACGGGGGGGATAGACCCTTTCGGCGGGATACCTCGGGTCCCATCTCATATATCCATCCAACGGGGTGGAACCTCATTTTTTTCGGTTCATCAGGTTAATTGCCTTCTTGCCTAATCCACAAAACGTCGCCCTTGCCTTGAGAAAAATGCTTGATTTCGACCAGAAATAGAGGCTATTGTTTTTTCAAAAAGTGGAGGCAGCGAAGTGTGGACAACTTCCTGAAGTCAAGCATCTCGAACGGTATTCAATAAGCATTGTGAAAAAGAATCGTCCTGTTGCCTCATTGAAAAATGTTACCGAAGAGGGAAGGATTTCGTCTAGAATAAGCCTGCCAG
>JAHIEZ010000099.1 GCA_018901355.1 Patescibacteria group bacterium
AAAAATAAAATAAAGTATTTTTTTGATTTAACTTTTTGCCATAATAAGCTTAAGCCAACAGCTGTCCAAACCAAATAAATTACCTTTAAACCATCCAAATAAAATAACTTAAATTCATGGGGGTAAAGAGTAAAAATAATCCAAAGCGAGAGAAAATAAATTAAACTTGCATTTAAAAACGCCACCACAAAAGATTTTAATTTAGCCCGCCGAGTTAAATCGACTAAAACGACTAAAACGTAGACTACAATAATTTTGGCAGTATTAAATATAGTATTTTGGAAAGAAATGAGAAGTTTTTCCGGTCGATCCATCAATCTTTGCCAAATTGTTAAGGGGGCAATTTCTTGTAAGCCCCTGGTGTCACCGCTAAGAAAACTATAAAGAGATTTAAGTTGAATAAAATCATGTCTTAAATCAAAAATTAGCAAGGGTAAAAATGGTAAAAGAAAAGCTAGACCGGCTAAAAAAATGGTTTTAACTGTAACAAATTTTTGGCGGCGGGAAGCTAAAAAAGTTATTAATAATAATGCAGGGATAGAAAAAATTGATATCGGCGGCTCTGCATGAAACATTAAACTTATCCAAAAACAGGCTAAGATAAAATGCTTTTGACTAAATTGATGCAAAATTTGGGCTAAGGAATAAAGCAATAAAATTGTCAGTAACGGCAATAAATGTTCAGAGAAAGCGTAATTTGCTATCCCTTGGATAGCCGGAGAAATAAAACCAAGAAAAATAATAAAGTAGCTAATTTTCTTATCAATCTTTCTAAAAATTAAAGCGGCAAAAATAACACTGGCATAAACAATCAAACCATTAAATAAAGTCATAACTAAAGGACTGCCGTTTGAAATTAGATAAGGCAGACTTAAGAGCCAAAACCACAATGGACCAAAAAACATTCCCCTAATGCTGGCCTGAGGACCAACTAATGCCGGTTGCTGAAAATCGATTTGATTTTTAACCCAAAGAAAATCCCGGCCCTGGTCATAGGTAATCGGGAAAATACCATAAATAACTGGCGTTAAACTGATTATTAAACTGATTATTATAACTAATCCTAGTAAAATCCAATATTTCTTTTTCATAAATTAAGAGATCCAGTAGCCTCGGGAAAATCTAATAAAAGCCCAAGTTAAAAGCAAGGTTGAGAAGATTAAGGTAATGATTTTGACAGGTTTGCTTTTAATTGAGGCCAATAAATAGAAGAGCGGGAAACCGGCTAAAACATAACGGGGCATGGAAGCAAAACTGCCGGTAAAGGTTGGCAGTAAAAAGGCAGGAATAAAAAATAGTAAGTAACTAGGCCGGAATTTTTTAATCAGGGCGTAAATAATTAATCCTAAAAAGGCCATAGAGATAACAAATTCAAAAACTAAAACCAGATAAATATCGTTTTGAACATTAACCCCTAAAAACATTTTTATGTATCTATAAACTACCTGATAGAGCATAACAATTGTATCTACCTGGCGGCCGGCGCCAAAACCGGGCTGAGCAGTAACAAAGATTAAAAAGTCATGAAAACGGCGCTGAAGATAGAGCAGATAAGCAACTAAGCCGGATGAAGCTAAAACAGTTAATTTGGCAAGATTAAACCAACCAGGCTTTTTATGAACTTGGTAGTATTCCCATAAAATGGCAGGTAATAAAAAGATACCAACTAAGCGGGTGGCTGAAGCCAAGCCAACAATAAGAGCCGCCGGAATAAAACGTTTAGTCCGGGCGAGGTATAAACTCAAAGCAGTTAATAATAGAAATAAAGACTCTGTGTATAAAGAAAAGAAGAAAAAGCTCGTAGGAAAAAGCAATAGAATCAACAAGGCCCAACGGATGGTTTTAGTTGAATAGTCCAACCGGCCAAGCTTGATAAAATAATAAATAAAGCCGATAAAGGCAAGGTGGGCAATAATTACGCCGGAGATAAGCTGGTTTTTGGTTAGAAAAGTTAGCCAGCGGATTAAAATAGGATAAAGCGGAAAGTAGGCCTGGGTCAGGCCGTAAAGATAGCCTTCTTGGGCAATGCTGATGTAGTGAGCGCCGTCAAAACTAGCCCAAAGCCAAAGCCAGTTTGGCCCTTTGGGAGCCAAAAAAAGATCCCAATAAGGAAAGCTTCCCTTAAAAGGAATAAATTTAATGGCTAAGCCTGCCAGAACTTGTAAGCCTAACCTTAAGCTCAGGCTAATTAAAAGAGCGTGGATAAACAGCGATTTGGTCAGTTTAGTCATGATTTTTGGCTTAGCCACCAGCCGGATTTGAGCCAGATAAACAGCAGGGCGAGGCTGGCTAGTGAAATTGAGTCGCCCAAGCGTCTGGCCGGAGTGTGTTCGGTAAAGCGGGAGACAATCCTGTGCTGACCAGCAGGAATGGCAAAGGTGATTAAACCCGGATAGTCGGGTTTCTGGTAGTCGATGGTAACCGGCTGGCCGTCAACGGTAACCTCCCAGCCGGGAAAGTAGGCGGTTCTTTCCAGCACTTGAGTATCGTAAAGAGTATCAATGTCATAAACGTGCTCTTGAGTCTTCCAGCTGATTTCGTTAAAGGAGCTGACGTTGTTAAGATCGTTGATATGAGCTAAATCCAAGGCAATATTGTGGTTTTCGTTGTACCAAATGGGGGTGTTAGCGCCCATAATGGAGGTGTTAAAAGGAAACTCAAAGTAGAAGTGGTCATCCCGGTCAAACCAACCGCCGGGTTTGGCAATGAGGCTGATATAAACCAGACTAATCAAAGTCAGCAGCCAGGCGAGCTTAAGGCTTTTTTGGGCCAGAAAAGCGGCCAGACCGGCGCTGGCTAGAGTGGCAAAGGTTAATAAGCGCCAAGGAAACTGGACGTAGTTGACCAAGGGCAAGGCCTGCCAGACGGGGATAGAAACAGGCAGGAGAAAAAAGATCGAAGCCACAAAAATCAGGGCAAAAAACAGCCAATAGAAGTTAAGCTTTTTGGTTTTCAGATAGTCATAAAGCAGTAAAGCCAGAGAGAGCAGGGCAATCAGCCAGTGAATAGGGCCTAGCTGTAAACTCATCTGATCGTCGGGCCCCAAGTAGGAATAGCCAAAACCCCAAGGCGAGTAAACTAGCTGTTTGAGGGTGGGAAAGTGGTCCAGGTATTCACGGGACATCTGGCTGAGCTGGTCAATGTTGGTGTACTTTTTCTCCAACAGAGCCGGCGCCCAGAAAAACAGGGTGAGGCCGGCGGCCAGGACAAAGGAGGCAATAACCGGTAAAAATTGATTAAAAGTTAGTTTTTGCCGGTGGCGAGCCACCAGCAAAGAAAAAAGCAACAGTACCGGAATAGAAAAGAAAAAGATAATGTTGTGAGTCAAAGAGAAAAAAGCAATGCCTAAGGTAGCGATAAAAAAGTTAAGCCGATGGGGATGACTGATTAATCGATCCAGGGCCCAGAGGACGAAGGGAAAGACGCCGAAAGCGACGATCTCGCCAATGCTGCCGCGAACTAAAATGTCGGTTAATTGATAAGGAGCGGCCAAATAAACCAGGGCGGAGATTAAACCAACCTGGGGAGAGAATTTTTTCCTAAACAGCAAGTACCAAAACAAACCGCCGATAAAAAAGGAAAACAGAATAACCAGTTTAAGGCCGGTTTCCAGGTCGGCGCCTAAAAATATCGGCGGCAGGCCTAAAATAAAAGGGGTGTAATAGTTGAAGTGAAAAATGGGATAGCCAAATTTGTAATTAAGGTTGGGAGCCCAGCGGACGGGAAAGTGCCGGTCTCTAAAAGCCAGATAAAAGTTGGCGTAGCGAGCCAGATAAAGCTGGCCGTCGTGGGTTTCCGGAAAACCAGGCTTAAAAAACCAACGGAGTAAAAACAAGCTAACGATCAGGATGACCCAGATGGGCCAGTTAGCCAGGATTTTTTTGAATAGTTTTTTCATAAATTAAAAAAGTCTGTTGGGCGGTTTTTTGCCAAGAGAATTTAGCTGCTTGAATTAATCCTTGCTTTGACATTTTAAGCCTTAATGATGGTGATTGCCAACAACGTTTTAGGTTTTTCAAGCTAAATTTTATATCTGCCCCTTCGCAAATTTCCAACAAAGAACCGGCTTGGCTGGTTAATACCGGACAGCCGCAGGCCATAGCTTCCAGAACCGGCAGACCAAAACCTTCAGCTAAACTCGGCTGAGCATAAACCGCAGCTAGGTTATAGAGCATCACTAAGTCCTGAGTTGGCAGAAAACCTAGAGGAATAATCTTTTTAGGATTGGTCTGAATTAAGGATTGGACTTTGACTAAGGCTTGATTTTCCGGATGATTACGGTCGTAGTCTGTGGCGACTATTTGCTTACCTGCTAAAACTAGGGGATAGTTATTTTCTAAACAAGCCTGAATTAATAAAGGCAGGTTTTTATTGTAGTTAACATCGCCAACATAAAGAACAAACTTGTCCGGAAGAGAGAACTTATTTATTGGTTTGATTGGTTTAAAAACTTTGTCAGCAGCTAAGTAAATAACGTGAATTTTTGCTGGAGAAATTTCGGTTAAGTCGAGAATGTCTTTTTGGGAACTCTGGGAATCGGTAATAATTCCGGCGGCAGATAACAGCAAACCACGCTGGATCAGCCATCTTAACTTGCCTTTAATGCCCGGAGGAAAGTGAGTAGGAAATTTTAAGGGGATCAAATCATGAATGGTAACCAGAAAAGGCAGAGTATTAATTAAGGGAAAACTGAACTGAAACGGATTAAAACCAGGGTAATGAACCAGATCAACTCCTGCGGGGATTTTTTTCTCAAATTTAATTAATTGAAGTGAGGGATTATTTTGCAATTCAGCAATTAAACGGCTGGTATAAAAACCAATTCCCCGGTTTTGGCTGGCAGAAGAAAGACTGCCGGTATTAATGGCGATTTTCACGATTAAGCTCCCAAAATTTTAAATAAATAATTGGAAAACGCAAAGAGGACATTAAAGAGAAAATAAAACCAGGCAAACCATCAACAAAACCTTTATGGCGAAAATATGTCAGCAAAAACCAAGCAATTGGTTTAAATATAAAGTAGTTAAAACCCAAGAAAATCCCTGGTTTAATTTTTTGGCGGAAAAGCAACTCAGCATCTAAAGAAGTGTAACGGTTGAAGCGGATTAGATAACGGCTAAAGGTCCGATCGGCCCAATGAATGATCGGATGATGAAGGTAACCGACCAGGCCCTGGATAGCAATTTGCTCATGAACGCTTTGGCAGGGAAATTTGCCTTGGCCATTTTGAAAAAGGCGGATAACATAATCCGGATATTGGCCGCCTTTAGTTAAAAATCTGGTTAAAAAAAAGTTTTTTCTAGGCAGATAATAGCCGTTAAACTGAGGATTTTTTTGACTGATGATTGTTTTAATTTCCCGGGCCAATTCCGGACTAATCTGCTCATCAGCGTCCAACTGCAGAATCCATTTCCCTGAAGCCTTATCCACTGCTAACTGTTTATTAAGATGGAAAATCGGCTTGTTGCTGACCTGAAAAACTTTAGCCCCAAGTTTTTTGGCAATCTCCCTGGTTTTGTCTTTTGACCTGCCGTCAACGACGATAATTTCCGCGGCCAGATGCCGGACCGACTGCAAACAGTCACTGATATTTTCCTCTTCGTTATAAGTAGCTAAAACTACACTAAGCGGTATTTGCATAATAAATAAAATGCCTCCAAGCCATCTTTCCAGGTAATTTTTTTGCCTTCGGAAAATTCCCGACCGGCATAGGAAATCGGCACTTCGTAAATCCGGATGCCTTGCTTTAAAATTTTACTGGTAACTTCCGGCTCAAAACCAAAGCGGTTTTCTTTTAAAGTTATTGAATTCAGCAGTTTTTTGGGTATAAGTTTATAACCGACTTCCATATCAGAAAGAGTGGTATTATACAAAAAATTGGTGATAAATGATAAAAACTTATTGCCCATTAAGTGCCAAAAAAGCATGTTTTTATGCGGACCTAAAAACCGGGAGCCATAAATTACTTCGGCTTTTTTATTTAAAACCGGGTCTAAGAGCGATTGAATATCAGCCGGATCATATTCCAAATCAGCATCCTGAATTAAAACATAGTCGCCGGTGGCTTGCTTAATACCGGCTCGAATGGCAGCGCCTTTGCCTTTATTTTTGGTTAGAGAAATAGTTTTGATACCTTTTTGGGAAGAAAGAATTTTTTTAGTGGAATCGGTAGAACCATCATTAACCACGATTATTTCTTTGGTAATGTTTTTAAAAATTTGTTTTTTCACCCGCTGAATAATCCGGCTAAGGGTGGCGGCTTCGTTAAAGGCAGGGATGATAATGGATAGTTTCATAAAATCTGTAAAGATGGTTGATTGGCGGCATAAAGAAATTGTTCTCCCTGATCAGAGCGGAATAAAATTTGCTGAGTTTGGGGATAGTAAGCCTGAAAAGAAAACTCAATCTGATCTAATTTTAATCTAACTACCTGAAGCAGATTACTTTGATTATCAATGACGTAAAAGGTGGGATTAGCTTCATGGTCCTGATAGCCGATCAAACCTTTTTCCTGATCAAAAAATTGCAGAGTTAAGGCGGTGACTCCGCCGGCGGCATCGCTGTCTTTCCGGGTTTTAACTATTTGGCCTTTTATTATAAATTGGCAGACCGATCGGCAGTCTATTTTAATTATTTCCGGGTCCGGAGATGGAGCGGGTTGACCTAAAACCGGCGGCTGATATTTAATTTGATCAAAGGCGGCCACAGCTTGCTTTAAACTAACCCGCTGATAGCGTGAATTAACAAAAACCTGATAAAATAATAAAAGGCTAAGCCAAGTTAAGGTTAGAAAGAAAAATATAAAATGACCAAGTTGCTTCATAAAGTTACTAAAGATAAGAGAATTATATCATTATTGCTGGTTTGGGCTTTAATCTTGCTGGGAGTAAGTTTAAGAAGTTTTAAGGCTGATGTTTACCCTGTGGATAATAATGATGACGGCCTGTTTTACACCTGGGCAGGAATCAGTTTTTGGGAAAATCCAATGCAGCCGATCACCCATTCTATTTTTGAGGCGGATAATCCGAGTTTAATTTGGCGGTCGCAATTTATGGATTTTATCCCTATCGAAAGATTTGGAATTAAGATGGTCAGACCCTGGCTGGACCATCCTCCTTTGGGGGCGGCCTTAATCGGCTTGCCGGCCAAACTGCTGGGTTATCATGGGTTTGGACCGATCCCGCAACTGATAGTCAGATTCCCGGCTTTGGTTGCCAGTATTTTTACTTTGTGGTTAACTTATGTTTTAGGCAAAAATTTATTTGGTGAATCAGTCGGCAGATTAAGCTTATTATTTTTAGCCACTGTTCCCTACTATGTTGTGGCCCACCGTCAGTCATTTTTGGAAAATATTTTAACTCCCCTATTTTTAGGCAGTTTAATATTGCTGCGGAAAAATAAAATTATTCTGGCGGCTATCCTGGCCTTTTTTTGCGGCTGGATAAAAATTCCCGGCTTTGCTGTGCCTTTGATGATGGCTTTATGGTTATGGCGGAAGCAACAAGTTAAGTCAGCTGTAATCATGCTGGCTACAGGAATAGTTTCGATTTTATCTTATTTAGCTTATGGTTTATTGGCTGGCAAAGAGGCATTTTTATTTATTCTT
>JAHIEZ010000122.1 GCA_018901355.1 Patescibacteria group bacterium
AGCAGGCCGACGTCCACACACTCCTGCGCCTGCCCACCGGGATCTTCTATGCCCAGGGGGTGAAGGCGAACGTCCTGTTCTTCGACCGAAAGCCCGCCCGCGAGACCCCCTGGACTGAGACTCTCTGGATCTACGACCTCCGGACGAACCACCATTTCACACTGAAGGAAAACCCGCTAAAGCGCGCGGACCTGGACGATTTCGTCGCCTGTTACCATCCAGAGAACCGCCACCTGCGGACAGAGAGCGAGCGCTTCAAGGCCTTCGGCTACGCCGACCTGCTGAAGCGTGACAAGGTGAACCTCGATATCTTCTGGCTGAAAGATGAGAGTCTGGAAGAGAGCGCCAACCTACCCGCGCCGGAGGTCATTGCACGGGAAATAGTGGATGACCTGGAGGCGGCGCTGGTGCAGTTCGCGACGATCGTGGAGGATTTGAAGTTGTAAGCTCTCGATGGAATGGAAAGCGAATTCTTCGCGAGGTTAAAGCCTGTCTCGGCGGGATTACCTCTTGTCGTCGACCCGCTTGCTCTTGCCCTCGGAGCGAGCGAGGGACGAAGGTTCGAGGAGGTTGAATTCCATGCGGAAACCGATGGCCTCCTTCGCCTTGTATTGAATGGTTGATCGGAGGCTCTCCAGGGTTTCGGTGCTCCTCGCCGCCCAGAACTCCGGCGTCACCTCCACATCGACCGCCACGGCGTCGACGCGGTTTTTCTTCGACAGGCGAATGACATAGTGGGGGGCAAGCTCCTCGAACACGAGGAGGAGGCTTTCCATCTGCGACGGGAAAAAGTTTACGCCACCCACGATGAGCATGTCATCGGTGCGCCCGAGGATGCGGCCGTGGCGCGCGAAGGTGCGCCCGCATGAGCAGGGAGTGCGGTCGAGGCGAGCCAGATCGCGGGTTCTGTAGCGAAGGAGCGGGGACGCTTCCTTGGCGAGCGCAGTGAAGACGAGCTCGCCGAGCTCGCCGTCGGGGAGGGATTTGCCGGATTCAGGATCGACGACCTCGGGATAGAAATAGTCCTCGTTGATGTGGTAGCCGCACCGGTCCTCGCACTCGATGGAGACCCCGGGGCCGCCGAGTTCGGTGAGGCCGTAGTCGCGGGCAATGCGGATGCCAAGCCTCTCCTGAGTTTCGTCGCGAAGTTCGTCGCTCATGGGTTCTGCGCCGTGAATGCCGAGCCGCAAGGAGAGCGAATCCTTGGGTATGCCGAGCTCCGCAACCTTCTCGGCAACGATAACCGCGTAGGATGGTGTGCAGTGCAGCACGGTGGTCTTGAGGTCCTGCATCGTCATCAACTGCCGTTCGGTCTGTCCTGCGCTGATGGGAATAACGGTGGCCCCGATGCTCTCGGCGCCGTGGTGGTGGCCGAAGGCTCCCGTGAAGAGCGTGTACCGGAAAGCGATCTGACAGACATCGTCGGAACACACGCCGGCAATGCGGAGACTGCGGGCGACGCACTCGATCCAGTCGGCAAGGTCTTTGCGCGTGTAGAAGACGTTGATGGGCTTTCCGGTGGTTCCGGAAGAGGAGTGGACCCTCACCGTGTCGGCGACAGGCACGGCTAAAAGGCCGTAGGGATAGTGGGCGACGATGTCCTTCTTCGATGTGAACGGAAGCAGCGCAAGGTCGTCGAGAGACCGAATGTCCTGAGGCCGCACCCCCTTCTCGTCGAGCGCCTTTCGGTAATGCGGCACCCGCTCGTAGACGTAGCCGGCCATCCGAACGAGCCGGTGGGTCTGGAGTTGCGTCATCTCGTCTCGCGAAATCCGATGCTCTGCGGGCACAATTGCCATAAGCGGCGCTCCTTCTTGGTCGCTCGAAGGTTGGCGCCTCGTCAGGCGCCGTCGCCTTCAACGAGGTGGATGCAATGGGCGAGGCAGACGTTATCCGCACAGGCCGGAAGTAGCCCCTCGTCGATGCGGTGGTGACACAGGTTGCACTTCACGGCGACCTCGGCGGCGTCATCAAAGTCGATCGCATCGAAGGGGCAAGCGTCGATGCAGGCCCGACACCCCACGCAGTCGCCGCGATTCAAGACGACGATGCCGTCCTCTCGCTTTGCGATGGCGTTCACCGAACATGCGTCGACACACGCGGGCTCGTCACAGTGAAGACAGCGCGTGGCGCGAAAGACGAAGTGCCAGCGCGCGTCAACCAGTCGCGGTCCGTCCTCGACGATACGGATGAGCTTTACGCCGCTTGGGGCTTGGTGCTCCTGCTTGCAGGCGACTTCGCAGGTCTTGCAGCCCCAGCACTTCTCCTCTTCGATCGCCAGAGCAAGGCGTTTCATCGGGTCCTCGTTCCGTTTTCCGGGTAAATCCTGCACAGAAGGCTCCGGATGTGGGTTGCTCCCATGGCAGGGTCGCAATTCTCGAAAGCGTTGTTCGTCAGTATGTTGACGTTCGACTCCTCCCAGCCGTGGCCGGGGTCGCTTTTCTCCGGGAACCACCAGGCGTGCTGCGCCGAGACCACTTCGGGTTTCAGGCCGGCGGTCAACTTCGCCCGCTGCCGGATCTTCCCGCGCGGGGACTCGATGACCACCCACTCCCCCTCGACAATGCCCTCTTTGGCGGCGGTGTCGGGGTGAATCTCGACCACTGGGTCGTGGTGCAACTCGCGGGTCCACGAGAGCTGCCTGTTCTCGGCGTGGAAGAAGCCCGGCTGCCGCGCACCGGTGATGAGGGTGTAAGGGAACTGCCGGTGGAGGTCGGGCCGACTCACCGGGCTCTCGGGCGGCTCGCGGAACTGGGGGAGCGGATCGTAGCCCCACTTCTCGAGAAGCGTGGAGCAGAGCTCGAACTTGCGCGTTGGCGTCGAAAATCCGCTCTGGCGGTATTTGAAGTAGGTCACCTCGCCCCGTGTGCGGTCCTGCTTCTTGAACTCCTGCCAGGTGACGCCCATGGGTTCGAGGATATAATCGAGGCCGCCCTCGAAGGTGTCCCACCAGTGCTCTCCCTGACCGACGCGGTGGGCCAGGTCGTTGAGCATTTCGTGGTCCGGGCGGCATTCGCCGATCTGGACCACCTTGCGGCGGGTGAGGAGCCAGCCGTGGCGCTTCCAGAAATCGCCCAGGTAGTCCATTTCGAGCCACGTGGCCGCGGGCAGAACGATATCGGCGAGCTCGGCCGTGGGCGTGATGAAGAAGTCAGCCACGGCCATGAAATCGACCTTCTGCAGGGCCCGGTAGATCTCCCTGGCGTTGGCGCGGGTCATGAGCGGGTTGGAGCTGATGAAGAAGAGCGCCTTCACCGGATAGGGCTTCTCGGTGACGATGGCGTCCCATACATACTTGGGGTTGATGATGGCGAAGTTGCCGGCGAGCCGGAAACGGTCGCCGCCGAGGCGTTTTGCGGCCTGCTCTTTGGAGAGCGCCTTGTGCGCGCCAAACTCGGCCACATTGCGGATCTTGGCGGTCTTGAAGAGCACCTGCCCTCCGGGAGCATCGATGTTGCCGGTGATGCCCATCAGGGCCATCAGGACCCGGTTGTTGTCGGCACAGGTCACCTGCTGCTCGATAGCCACGCCCCATTGGATGGCTCCGGGCTTCGTGGTTGCGTATAGGCGTGCGGCTTCCGCAATCTTCTCGCGCGGAACGCCGGTGATCGCCTCCACGCGATCCAGCGGGTATTCGGCCACCCTCTCCACGAACGGCTCCCAGCCGTGGATGTAGCTCTCGACGAAGCCTTTGTCGTAGAGGTTCTCCCGGACGATGACGTTCGCCATCCCGAGCGCCAGGGCCGTGTCGGTACCGGGCCGCAGTTGAAGCCACACGTCGGCTCGGGCGGCGGCCCGCGTAAGCCGAGGGTCAACGACGATGAGCTTCGCCCCGGCGTTGAGGGCCTGCGAGAACGGCTCCCCTTTATAGCAGTCGGGGTTCGAGATCACGACGTTGTTTCCCCAGACCATGATGCACTTGGGGAAGTTATCGTAGTCGGCGATGGGATTGGAACCGCAGGTGATGATACTCGTCGCGATCCGCGGGCCGTAGCAGAAATGACCCGCCGTCAGTACGTTCGGGCTGCCGAAGTAGTTCGAGAACCGGTAAATGGCCGCTTCGTTCTCACGGCCGGTGCCGTACCCGAGCACCACCGATTCCGCGCCAAACTCGTCTTTGATGCGAAGCATCCGTTCGGCGATGGTGTCGAGCGCCTCGTCCCAGGAGATCCGTTCCCACTGGCCGCTTCCCTTGGTCCCGACGCGCTTGACAGGGTGGGTGAGGCGGCCGGGGTGGTAGACGAGCTGGGTCGACGCGATGCCCTTGCTGCACAGGGTGCCGTGGTTGATCGGGCAGTCGGGGTCGCCGGCGATCTTGGCGACCCGGCCGTCCTTCACGTACACGAATACGCCGCAACCGCCGTGGCACATCCGGCAGTGGCTCTTGATCATCGCGTCATAACCGTAGACCGACATTTCGCGATCCACGTTCGAATAGCTGAAACCCTTCATCGCAACATCCTCGCCATATCCTCATTGATAAGAAGTTGCTTTTACACGAATCGAGGATACGAAGAGCGGTTTTGTATGTCAAGCAGATGTTGTCACAATATCAACATGATCAAACGATGATCTCGTCACACCACTACCCTAAAATATCCCTCCCAGGGTTCCTGCATAACCGGTAAGCTCCACATATCCTTCGACGGCCACCTCTTTTCCCTGCGATGTGCCGTTGCCCGCAACGGCGCCTTCCCAGTATGTGATTGGCATCGCTGCGGTTGTAACGAGCTCCTGCCCGGCAACGATAGGGTTCACGGTCACGTCGATGGAGGCGCCGGGGATTCGGATTCGCCAAGCCGCCGGGTATCTCCCGGCGCTTTTGCCGCTTTTCCAGTGAGACAGGACGGTCGTTTCGATCTCGGAAAGGCGCAGGTGGCGCGAGGTCCCGTCACGCTGCACCAGGGTGCCCGAGGACTCTTTTTCCACCGTACCGTCCTTCTTTCGAAGGTAATAGACCATCAGGTCCCTGCCATCGCTCAGGTGGAGCGCAAACCAGTCCCATCCCGCCTGGTCTTGTGTCATCTGGTTGGAGCCGAATTCCTGGTCGAACCAGCTCGTGCCGCTGACCGCCGCGGGGGCCTTCATCCCCGGGACACCGATCGTCCCTTCGGTCTTGATATCCGTGAAGGAATAATAGAAAGAGGCCCTCCCCAATCCCGGTCCTTTTTTGCTCAACCCCCGCTCACCGTGGAAAACGAGGGGTTTGGCCGGCGTGAGGCGAAGCGCAAGCGCCATCTCTCTATCGGAGGCCATGAGGTCGACACGCTTGCCTTCCATCGCTGCCGACCAGCTAAGAACGCGCACATTTATCCCCTTCTCCTTCGCCCCCGCCAGATCCGGTCCCGCGCGGGTGACACGCTCCGCGTGGTGAAAGGCATTCCTTGCTCCATCCGTCAGGGCAAAGTGGGCAAGGTAAATGTCCCGTATCGACCAGGCATTCGCCGGCAACTTGGGTTGCAATGCCAGGCCGTAACGGAAGAAAGTCAACTGGTATCCGTACTTATTTCTCCCGCCGTCCTGAAGATTCCCCGTGAAATACCACCACTCGGTTCGGTACTGGGGATGGCTGCCGTGGTCTCGCGGAAAGGACCACTGCCGGGGCATTGTCGCCTCCCTCCACCTCTCCGCACCGAGGCATCTTGGGAAAAAAAGCCCGAAAACCAAGATCGCGACCACGAAGGTGTGGAAAAGATAACCGGCGGTGAAGCCGGCAGGATGCCCGTCGGCCGGGCGGCACGAAACTTTCATCACGCTCATTCCTCCCTGATCTGCATGGCGGGGTACTTGCGAAAGACCGACCAAACCGGATAGGCGGCCGCGGCAAGGCTCGCCGCCAGGGCCGTCAGCGCCGTCACCAGATAGGGCTGCAGGGTAAAATGGTAAAAGACGGTCCAGTTGAAACTTTCCAGATTGATGACTTTGATAAGGATCAGGGCGAACGCGGTCCCGACGAGCGTGCTCATGACAAAGCTGATGAAGCCCATCGCCACGCTTTCGGCGACGGTCATGCGGGCCATATCGCCTGTCGAAAATCCCAGGGCGCGGTAAATCCCGAATTCCTTGCGCCTCTCGACGAATAGCGTCATCAACGCCCCGGCGATGCCGAAAAAAGCCACGATGACGGCAAGGACGCGCATCGACCGCGTCACGGCGAACGTACCGTCAAAGATATCGAGTATCCGCTTATGGAACTCTTCCCTGGTTGCGACAGGAAGGCCCCGGGCCAGCGCCCTGCGTTTCACCTCATCGATGATTTGCCCCCGGGCGGGGTTCGTCTCGTCGATGAAGATACCCAGACTGTTGATGGTCCTGTCGCGAAAGAGCTGAAGGAAAGTGGAGCGGTCCATCATGATGACCCCGTGCTCCGTCGAATAATCGTAGAATACGCCCGTGACGGCCAGGTCACGCGGCCCGTCGGCGCCTTCAAGGGAGATCCGGTCGCCCTTTTTGACGTCGAAGCGCCGGGAAAAACTCTCGGAGACGATGACGCTCCCCCGCTTGACCGGCTCCCAGTTCTCGCCGCCGCCCTCGAACCAGACAAACCGGTCGTATCGCTGGAGGACCGACGCGTCGATCGAGGTGATGGAAGCCGGCTTTCCCTTGAAGGTGATCGGGACATTGCGAAAGATATCGACGCCGCCGATACCCGGGATCCCTCCGAGCTCTTCATAGAAATCCTCCGGCACGTTCACGTCGCCCTTCGTCGAGATATAAAGATCGCCGCGGAGCTGACTGTTCATCCACCATACAACGGACTGCCGGAAGCTGTCGATCATGGCGCCCAGGCCGATGGACAGTGAAAGGGCGATCATAAAGGCGGCTACCGCAACGGACGTCCGGCCCAGGTTTTCCTTGATATTCCCGACGGCAATCTTCCCGGAGAGACCCATCATCCAAGAAAAAAGCGGCTTCAAGACGGGAATGGACAAGACGATCGCCAGGCCGGTAAATAGACTGGCGCCGATGAGGAAAGCGAAGGCGCCGGCAAAACCCACGTAGACGTGCAGTGAAGAGAGCCCGAAAAGAATTACGGCGACGACCAAGCAAAGCGCCCCCAAAAGGGCGATGCTCTTCGTCCTTTTGGGGGCGCTGCGGGATGTGGTTCTTCCCTGCAGGACGCGGATGGGCTGAACGCGGCCCAGTTCCAGAAGCGACGGCAGGCAGCCGATGAGGCTCGCCGCAGCGCCGAGAAAGATGCCGACGACGAGGTTCAAGAAGGACCATGGAAGCGCAGCAGGCTTGAGGAAGAAATACAGGCTA
>JAHIEZ010000044.1 GCA_018901355.1 Patescibacteria group bacterium
CAATATCAAAAAACGAGATCAACGAAAAAAAAATTTTGCCTCTGATATCAGTCACAACTCCGAAGATCTCTCTCCTTCTCCTTCTGCTCATCCTTCCGTTTCTCCCCAGCTCGGTCTGGCTCCCACTCCGGCCACCACCTCTTCTCGTTCTCAAATTTGGCAATATCCTCCCTTTTCTATTTTTGACGGTACTCCCGGAGCCAAAGCAGATAGAGGAGATGTTCGCAAAAATGCCGAAATTATTGAGAAAACTCTGGATTCTTTTGGCATTACCGCCCGTGTTTCCGAGGTGAACAACAGTCCTTCGGTCACTCAGTATGCTCTTGAAGTCGCTCTCGGTACCAAATTAGCCAAAATTGTCGGTCTTAGTAACGACCTAGCCATGGCTCTGGCCGCTCCCGGTGGTCAAATTCGGGTAGAGGCCCCCATCCCCGGTCGTTCTTTGGTTGGCATTGAGGTTCCCAATCGTTCTTTGGAAGTGGTGCCCATTCGTCAGTCCCTCGAATCTCCGGAAATGAAACAGGCCAAATCAAAAATTACTGTTCCTTTGGGTTTAGATGTCAGTGGCAAAAACAAAGTTTCTGATATTGCTCAAATGCCCCACATTCTCATCGCTGGTCAGACAGGCTCAGGCAAGTCCGTCTGTATCAACTCTTGGATCTGTTCCATTCTTTTTAGAGCCTCTCCCGACGAAGTCAAATTTATCATGGTCGATCCCAAAAGAGTCGAGCTTACCCCCTACAACGGCATTCCTCATCTTCTCACCCCTGTTATCACCGATCCCGAGCAAGTAGTTTCTTCTCTTAAGTGGGCCGTCAGCGAAATGGAGCGTCGCTACAAGATGTTTACCGAAGTCGGTGCCAAGAACATAGAGTCATACAACAACATGGCTGGTTTTCAGTCCATCCCCTTTATTCTTATCGTTATTGACGAACTGGCCGAAATTATGCTCTTTTCTCCTTCCGAGGTGGAAGAGAATATTTGTCGTATAGCTCAAATGGCCAGAGCCGTTGGCATTCATTTGATCATTGCCACCCAAAGACCCTCGGTCAACATCATCACCGGCCTTATCAAGGCCAATATTCCCGCCAGAATTTCCTTTGCCGTCGCCTCCATGATCGATTCCCGGGTTATTCTTGATTGTCCCGGCGCTGAAAAGCTTTTGGGTCGGGGGGACATGCTTTACATTCCTCCCGATTTAGCCAAGCCCTTGAGGGTTCAGGGTTGTTTTGTCTCTGATAAAGAAATAAAAAATCTAATCGAAAATCTTAAGGCTCAAAAAACCATGGAATACGATGAACAAATTACCAGTCAGCCTATTTCTTCTCCCGAATCTTCCAGTAGAAACCTAGTTTCCATTAGAGGAGAGGAAAGAGATGCTCTCTTCGATTCCGCCCTGGACTTAATTTACAACACCGGTAAAGCTTCGGCCTCATTAATGCAACGTCGTTTAAAAATCGGTTATGCCCGAGCCGCCCGTCTTTTAGACCAGTTGGAAAAATCAGGTTTTATCGGGCCGTCCAATGGAGCCAAAGCCCGCCAAATATTAAAACCTTCTTCTCCTCAGGATATTTCTCCCTAATTTAAATGTTTAGCACTGCCGATCTTCTTAAAAACACCAGGCTGGATAAGGATTTCAATCTACAAGAAATTTCTCATCAACTAAAAATTCCCTTAAAATATCTCCAGGCCATAGAAGAAGACGACTTTGCCTCTTTCCCCAAAGAGCCCTATTGTTCTCTTATTATCAAAGACTATGCTCAGTTCCTCAAATTAGATGGCTCGGAAATTCTTAAGTTGTTCAATCGTGATTACAATACTTTAAAAAGCAAACCGGAACCTAAAAAAAGGGTTTTTTCTTTTACCCCCCAATCCACTTTTATTTTTCTCAGCCTTCTCTCTCTTCTGGTTTTTTCCTCTTACTTAATTTTTGAATATATTAAATTTCAAAAACCACCGAGGTTAACCGTTAATTGGCCCGATCAGTCTTTGTCTCAACCCCAACTTTATCTTTCCGGCACTACCGATCCGGAATCAACTGTTAGGATAAACAAAAACCTGACCATTGTTGACATAAATGGTAATTTTTCTCAAAAAATAGACTTAAATCCGGGAGAAAATCAAATAACGGTCGAGGCCGAATCACCCTCGGGCAAAATTAACTCCTCTCAAGAGACCCTTGTTTACAATCAGTAGATTTTTAGTTTATACTGAAAACATGGACACCACTCAATTGGTTATCATTATCAGTATCGTTTCCGTTTCTTTGGTTATTGTTATCTGCGGTATTTGGCTCATGTTTATCCTAAAAGAGCTTCGCTTGGCTCTTAAAAAAACCAATGGCATTATTGACGACACCAAGGCTCTGACCACCTCTCTTTCCCGGCCGATTTCTTCACTTTCAGAATTTCTCATGGGTTTCAAAAATGGCCTCCATCTTTTTAACAGTCTTTTTCCAAAAGAAAAAAAAGACAAATCTTAAAACATGTCTCAATCTGACCCCCACAAAAACTCTTCTTCCGGTCTTGGTTTTAGACTGGGTTTTATTTTCGGTTTAGCCGCCGGTTTTGTTTTAGCCGTTGTTGTTTACAAAAAAAACAAAAAAACTTTTGACCTTATTTCTCAAAAATTTGACCAACTTCTCAAAGATTTTCTTGCACCCCAATCTCCCTCTCCCTCTCCTCCGTCCCAAATTTCCGGCACTAAACCTTCTCCCTCAAAACCCGTCTCTCATTCCCGCCCCAAAACCTTTACCCGTAGCCAAAAATAGCTTTGCTATAATCTGCTATGACAGCCAAAGAGCTAAAAAAGAAATTTGTTGACTTTTTTTTGGATCACGGCCATCTGGAAATTCCTTCCGCTTCTATCATTCCCGAAAATGACCCCACTACCCTTTTTATTTCTGCTGGCATGCACCCTTTGGTTCCCTATCTTTCCGGTCAAACTCACCCCCTGGGTAAGCGTTTAGTTAATGTTCAAAAGTGCATCAGGACCGGTGATATTGACGAGGTGGGGGATTGCCATCATCACACTTTTTTTGAAATGCTTGGCAACTGGTCTTTGGGTGATTATTTCAAAAAGGAATCTATTTCTTGGAGTCTTGAATTTCTCACCAAACACTTAAAAATCAATCCTTCAGAGATTTCAGTTACCTGTTTTGAAGGGGACAAAAATGCTCCCAAGGACAACGAGAGCGCTCAAATTTGGCAGGATTTGGGTATCGCCAAGATTAAATTTTTACCGGCTGTGGACAATTGGTGGGGTCCGGCCGGACAAACCGGCCCTTGTGGTCCGGACACCGAGATTTTTTTCAATGGTCTTGAGATTTGGAACAATGTTTTTATGCAATACCTCAAAACCGCCAATGGGAAATTTCAAAAATTACCTAAACCCAATGTTGATACCGGCATGGGAGTAGAAAGGACGGTGGCGATTCTTAACGGTTTTAATGATGATTATTTGACTTCTATTTGGACTCCTATTATCAAAAAAATAGAAGACATTTCCGGCAAAAAATATCAAGACTCACCCCGACCCTTCCGTATTATTGCTGACCACATTCGTTCGGCTGTTTTTGTTATTGCTGATGGTATCGAACCCTCTAACAAAGAAGCTGGCTATGTCCTCCGCCGTCTTATTCGTCGGGCCATCGTTCAAGCCCAAGATCTGGGTATCAAAAATAATTTTGTTACTACCCTGGCCGAGACGATTATCAACAATAAAAAAAATTATGCCGGTGATTATGATTTTGACACTAAAAAAATCAAAATTATTTTAGCTCAAGAAGAACAAAAATTTAGATCAACTTTAGACAGGGGACTTAAAGAAATAGAAAAACTTATCACAAACGATAATCTCTCCGGCTTAAATGCTTTTAATCTCTATCAGAGTTTTGGATTCCCCCTAGAATTAATCAAAGAAGAAGTCGAAAAAAGACATTACAAACTAGCTTCCGATTTTACCGATCAATTTAATCAAGCGAAACTTAGTCATATCAAACTCTCTCAAACTCTTTCTGCCGGCAAATTCAAATCCGGTTTAGCCGACCATTCTGACATTACTACCAAATATCATACTGCCACCCACCTGCTTCAATCCGCCTTAAAAAAAACCCTGGGAGAACAAGTTCATCAAGCCGGATCCAATCTTACCGCCTCCCGACTTCGTTTTGATTTTAACTACCCCGACAAATTAACTGAAAAACAAATAACTAAAATAGAGAACTTAGTTAATTTGGCCATAAAATCAGCTCTTCCTGTTGTCTCTAAAAACATGCCTTTGTCAACGGCTATTGCTTCTGGGGCTCTGCATCTTGCCTCGGCTCAGTACCCTGACACTGTCTCGGTTTATACCATCCCTGGTTTCTCTCAAGAAATTTGCATCGGTCCTCACGTTTCCAACACCTCAGAACTTGGATTTTTTAAGATCACAAAACAAGAATCTGCCGGTTCCGGTAAGCGTCGTCTTTACGCTGTTTTAGATAAAATATAGTATCCTTTAATAATGGCTGTAAAAATTTTTTGGTTACTTTCTGTCGCCGATTCTTATCTAAGTGCTTGTTTGGTCGCCCTGGAAGATGATAGCTACCATCTTCTTTCCTCCAGCGACGATTTCACCTGGGAGACCGGCAAGCAATCTTTTACCTCTGCTGTAGACAAAGCCATCTTTTCCGTTGCCGAAAAAATTTCCTTAGCCGAAGCCGATGAACCTTCATCTGCCGCCTTTATTCTTCCTCCTTTTTGGGTTAGTTCTGAGGGCAAAATTACTCCCCCAAAACTGGAAATAGTAGAAGACGCTTGTAAAAAATTAAAACTTCAACCTCTCGGTTTTATCGCCAATGATGAAACCATCGCCGAAGCCGGAAACTTGGAGGACGATTTCCCGGCCAGTTTTATTCTC
>JAHIEZ010000114.1 GCA_018901355.1 Patescibacteria group bacterium
GACAACTTCGGCACGCTCTCACTCCTCTACGGCAGTTCCCACAACTACTACGAATGGACCACCAATGAACCCACGACCCAGGACTATGACATAGTGGTTCGATATAGATTACCGGACGGCTTTTCAAGCTTTGACGCCACAACCCCAATAAAACTATTCAATAAAGTATCAGACGCGACAGGCTCTACAGCTCTCACAGTCACTATGCTGGACACCGCAGGAAGCGCAGTTACTCTATCAGGCGGAAGCGGCTTAAAGAATACTACGTGGACAGAGTCTACTATAACAATAAGCGGTACGCCTACATTTACAGCAGGCGGATACGTAACCATAACAATAAAGATGTTCGCCGACCAGGCAGATACAGTGGACGTAGGCGAATTGACGCTGAAGGGGAATTGGTAATACTAACAAAGGAGGCATGACATGAGAAACTCAAAAAACATTTCCAGAATAGTGCCACGCGCTATTTTTCTTATGCTTCTACTAATCTGGTGCGTGGCACTATGTTCCGACGTCTTTGCCATCCCTGCGGATAAAGGCGATTTTATTGTGTTGGGCCGCCAGGAGAATGAGGAGCTAGTGGATGAAAAAGTGACTCTTTCAGTAGAGCCCGGGGTGACTACCCAGACTCAGGCAAGGCTACAGTCCGGCACAGAGATGCTTGTGCTAGACCTAATAGAGGTCGAAGGAGAAATTTACTACATTGTTTCAACAGTTGGTAGAGAAGGCGGAATTATTGGATGGATAAGCGAGGAATATATTTACGAAGTAATACAGCAGGAATAACTCTGCAGCTACAATGCTCGCAATGACGAGCATAACAATGGAGGCAGTTATGGATATGTTGATCAGTTTAAAATCGTGGAATTGGCCGGTATTATGGGGAATCTCCATAGTTTTTATTCACAGGTTAAAGCTTTTAAGGAGCGGACCGCCTGGGCGAGTATTAAGCTCGCCAGGTTGGTTAAAGGTGAAAGGTGTGAGGTGTAGAGTATCTGCAGGGCTTGCTCTGCAAACGAGGGGGAAAAATACCATGGCTACACGAAAACTATTTCTAGGCGTTTTAATAATGCTTTTCACTTTTCACCTTTCAGCTTTCTCCTCCTTTGCGCAGGAAAATCGAATCCTTATGACCACTGGACAGCAGTATCAGAACATAGTCCCGAATTCTTCCTTTGAATCCTGGGATTCCGCAAACACAAAGCCCAGCGACTGGACAAAGATTCTTACGCCAACATTGGTCCAGGACACGGGCGTCAAACGAATCGGCGCAAACAGTCTGAAAATTACCTCTGATGTCGGCGCGACTTCCGAGGGCGCGAGCTACACAATTACCGTAGAGCCAAGGACCACCTACACCTTCTCTTGCTACTATTATTCTCTGGCAGCCAATCAGGCAGAGCTTGAGATCGACGGGAATGTTACCGCAAACCTGGTAGATAAAACAGGCGCAAGCGCTTTGGCTTCTACTTCCGGGACATGGAAAAGATATTCTGTAACATTCACTACAGTTACAGATGCGCAGGTTACGATAAAACTTTACGCAAAGGCTGATGCGGCGTTAGCAAAGACGGCATATTTTGACGGGGTCTCTCTCAGCGAAGGGCATGGAACCCCTGCCTTTGCGCCGCACATGGTCACTGACACAGGCGACCACACCATGTATGGCTCTCTCACAGTCGAGGGCACCACAAATCTAAACGGCGATGTGAATCTTGGCAATCTCTCCACAGACAGTATCACGCTTACAGGAACCTTAAAATCTCCTGCATCAGCAAATGTGACAATAACCCCTGGCGCTGGAGGCATAACATCTGTTGCGGGTGATATTGACGTAGGCGGCACGATTACTGCCGGCTCAGGTAATAATGTGATTACAACAGCGGCCGGTCTCTTAGATGCCACAAAACTAACCGACACTGTCTCAACAGACAGATACTCTGCCTACTCTGACTTAGTCGCAGAGACAAAAATAACTGACACTTCTACCATAGTCACATCCGCCAACTACGCAACCTATGGCGATATCACAGGAGTCACAGCAGGCTCAGGTCTAACAGATGGAGGCACAGCCGGCAGTGTAACTTTAAATGTCGGCGCAGGGACAGGTATATCTGTGGCCGCAGATACAGTTGGTATTGCCACAGGCGGGGTCACAACAACTCAAATTTTAGACGGAACCATTGCTGCGGCAGATTTAGCAGTAGGCGCAGTTACCAAAACCAGGCTATCAGAACTCAGGCCTTACGCGGCAGGCACCCCGGATAATAAGGTGTATATTGCCGCAGGAGTAGTGTCCATTGACAGTAACACCAGTATAACTGTCTCTGCCGGCTCAGTCATAATCCCTGTTACCAGTGTCGCAGCTAACCTGAGAAAGGATTTAATCACTTTGGATTCAGCCGGCACATTGGGTAGGCTTGCGGGGACCGAGGTAACAGTAAGCCCGTCTGCCCAGGCTTATCCGACAGACAAGATTGTTATTGCGGAAATAGCCGTGGGGCCCAACGAGAATGTGGCTGTAACGGTCAATGACGCTGACATCACAGACGTCAGGCCGTTTCTGAACTTAGGCAGCGGAAGCGGCATGTCATCTATCACAGGCACGATAAGCGAGACCTTTACAATAGGCGATAATGTAGATGCCGATAAGGTGCTTGCCTTTGAAGAAGGCGCTACTGACCAGACCCTTACATGGAATAACACAAGCGCCAGATTTGACCTGTCAAACTCGCTAAATATACCGACAGGGACTCAATACATGGTTAATGGCGCGCAGATCTCATCAGATAATCTCTCTGATGTCGCATCCATTGCAATGCTGGATGAAGGTGAGACAGTAACAGGAGGCTGGACCTTTAATACAGCCAATACCACATTCACGACTGCCATTGATGTAAACGCGGCATCTACAGTCGCGGGATTAAATATTGACGGGAGCGGCACATTAAATATAGCCGGCACCACTGTCATTGACGCGTCGCGCAATTTTAGCAATGTCGGCACA
>JAHIEZ010000045.1 GCA_018901355.1 Patescibacteria group bacterium
ATAAAGATGTACCGGCGCCGGATATGTATACAAACGGGGAGATAATGGCCTGGATGCTGGATGAATATGAAAAAATAATGGGGAAACCGAGTTTGGCGGTTATTACGGGGAAGCCTTTAGATAAAGGCGGAAGTTTGGGACGAACTGAAGCTACCGGTCAGGGAGGGGTATTTGTTTTGGAGGAGTTGGCAAAAAAGAAAGGGTGGAGGGCGGAAGAAACAAAAATTGCAGTTCAGGGAATTGGAAATGTGGGCTATTATTTTGCAAAATTAGCCAGTGATTTGGGATATAAGGTGGTGGCAATCAGTGATTCCACCGGAGGAGTTTTGGCCGAAGAGGGTTTGGACATAGAAGCTGTTTTTAAACACAAACAAGAAAAAGGAGACTTGTTGGGTTTAAAAAATACCAAACAGATAAGTAATGAAGAATTATTGGAATTGGAGGTGGATATTTTGGTGCCGGCGGCGATAGAAAATGTGATAGACGAGAAAAACGCAGTCAAAATTAGGGCAGGATGTGTGATAGAAATGGCCAATGGCCCGGTGACTCCGGAGGCAGATGAAATTTTAAAAGAAAGAGGCGTGGTAGTGGTCCCGGATGTTTTAGCTAATGCGGGAGGGGTAACAGT
The DNA here is from genome assembly GCA_018901355.1 of Patescibacteria group bacterium. GTDB lineage: Bacteria > Patescibacteriota > Microgenomatia > UBA12405 > UBA12405 > JAHIEZ01. The sequence continues at coordinate 629 of JAHIEZ010000045.1, forward strand.
GTCTTATTTTGAATGGTTGCAAAACAAAAGAGAAGAAAGGTGGACGGAAATTGAAGTGAGTGAAAAATTAAGACCTATAATGTCAAAGGCTTTTGAAGAAGTGTGGCAAACGGCAGAAAAACATAAGTGTGATTTGAGAATGGCAGCTTATATTTTGGCAGTAAACAGGGTGGTTGTTAGAGGACTCGAACCTCCGACCTCATCGATGTGAACGATGCGCTCTAACCATCTGAGCTAAACAACCTTAAGCTTATTATATCAATCCCCTATTGTTTTGCGGGTTGCCTAAAAGGTATGATTGGGGGTAAACTAAAGATTATGAAAATAGAGAAAAGAAAAGATGCCGGTTTTGCTTTGGGATCTTTTATTTTGGAATTTGTGCAATCAATTGTTTTGGCTTTGTCGGTTTTTGTAATTTTATATCTATTTGTAACTCAGCCAAATGAGGTTAAAGGTAGTTCAATGTTGCCAAATTTTGTTGACGGAGAGTTTTTGTTGACGGATAAAGTTAGTTATCGGTTGGGTGATCCTAAAAGAGGAGATGTGGTGGTGTTTAAAGCCCCTCCAAGCGAGCCTTGTTCGGAAAATGAGTGTGAGTATATTAAAAGAATAATAGGTCTTCCCGGGGACAAGGTGATGGTAAAAGAGGCTCATGTTTATGTGAACGGCAAAATGTTACCGGAGAATTTTTTACCGGAAGGGTTTGGAACTCAACCGGGAGCTTATAGCTTGGAGGGGGTAGAAAAAATTGTACCGGAGGGATATTACCTTTGTTTTGGAGATAACAGAACTCATTCCCGGGATGGACGCGAATTTGGTCCGGTGGAAAAAGGGGCAATTGTGGGTAAGGCCTTTTTTAAGTATTGGCCACCGGCAGTTTGGGGTTTGGTGCCTAAATTAGGTTTGTAAAAAAAGATTATTCTTCTGTTTCCGGCCCCAGTTCTTTTTGACAAAGTTTTTGATAAAGATTTTGAATATTTCTGAATCTTTTTTCTACCGGTCCGCGAAATTGGATAGTAACCCGGGTGAGGACGTTTGTTTGAGAAATTTTAACCAAAGTAAGGCCGTCTCGGAAACTGTCTTGCATGTCACCACTAATGTCATCCAGTTTTGATTTTAAAAAGTGAGGCAGATTTTCTTTGGTAATGGGAACTTGGCCTTCTTCAATCTTTTTTTTCATTCTGCGGGCGATTTCTTCGGCACGACGAACAGAAGCTTTTTCCTGAAGGACAATTTTGTAAGCTTCAATCATCAGTCTGGTGTCGTTAATGCTACCTAAGGCTCGGGCGTGACCCTCAGTAATCAGTTCAGACAGAAGACCATCTTTTAGGGCATCGGGAAGCTCTAAAAGTCTGAGGGCATTGATAACATAGGGAACACTTTTGCTGATCTTTTTGGCTACTTGTTTGTTGTCAAAACCAAATTCGTCTTTGAGTCGGAGAAAGGCTTTGGCTCTTTCGAGAGGGTTTAGGTCTTTTCTTTGAACGTTTTCGACTATAGCCATTTCCAGCATTTGCTGAGGAGTGGTTTCTTTGACGATGGCAGGAACGTATTCCAGTTTGGCAATACGGGCGGCCCGCCAACGACGTTCACCGGCGATGATTTGATAACCGGCGGGAGTTTTAGCGATAATCAAGGGCTCTAAAACACCGTGTTCTTTGATGGATTCGACTAACTCAGAGATTGATTCGGGATTGATGACGCCTCTTGGTTGAAGAGGGTTTGGTTCCAGTTGATTGGTAGCAATTTGGGTAACATCTTTCATAGACTAAGGATACTATGAAAAGCGTTGTGAAAAAATAGAAAAAAGACAATCAGAATAGGTCAGTTTAAGCAGAAACCACAGAAACAAAACTTTTGTCGTGTTGTTTGTAAAACTTAACGACTCCGGGGCGCATAGAATAGAGAGTAAAATCTTTACCTTGTTTGACACCTTTGCCGGGGCGAAATTTTGAACCGACCTGACGAACAATAATTTGACCAATATCAATTTTTTGGCCACCGGAGATTTTTACGCCTCTTCGTTTACCGGGTCTGACACTTTTTTGGGCTGTTTTTCCTTGTGATTTTGTATGGGCCATTTAATTAATTTTTTCAGCCATAGGCTGATCAGCCTTTGGCTGAAATTTCTAATTTTTTAGTTTTAGTTTTGGGTTTAGAGGTAGACTTAAGACTTATTTTGTCAATTTTGATATCAGTTTGTTGAGCCCGAAAACCTTGAGTTTTGCGGTAACGACTTTTGGCTTTATATTTAAAAACTCTAATTTTTTCACCTTGGTGCTGTTTGATTATTTGATAAGAGACGACGGCATTTTTGACCAAAGGATTGCCTATTTCTGTTTTATTGCCATCGACAAAAAGAAGAACCTGGTCGCTCTCTTGATTTTCTCCTTCTTTGACGGCTTGTTTATCAATGGTTAGAGTTTGGCCTTCTGAAACCAGATATTGACTGCCAGAAATGGCTAAAACGGCATATTTCATACCTGAGGATTATAACACAGGATAAAAGAAAGGTGGATATTTAGCTGGAATGAATGATTCCCAAAGAAAAAAGAGTGGCCATAATGGAGGAACCGCCGACCGACAAAAAAGGAAGAGGAATGCCGGTAACCGGAAGAATGCCGATATTCATACCGATGTTGACGAAGGTTTGAAACCAAATTTGAAAAGTTATACCCAGGGTAAAAATAAAATAGGCTTTATTGGTGGAACTAAAAGCTTTTTTTAAGAGAGAGCTGGTGAGGAGAAAATAGGCAAAAATGATGAGAAAAGAACCGAGGAAACCAAGTTCTTCAGAGATGGCGGCGAAGATGAAATCGGTGTGTTTTTCGGGAAGAAAAAGTAAGCGCCCTTGACTGCCTTTTTTGTAACCTTTACCGAAAAAACCGCCTGAGCCAATGGCGATTTTTGATTGAATAACATTGTAACCCTGATCAAAGGGATCAGAGGCAGGATTGATAAAATTTAAAATACGTTCTTGCTGGTAGGGATGAAGGACTTTGGTCCAAATTAGAGGAGAGAGGAATAAGATCAAAAGGGAAAAAATGAGGCTGATTTTAAAAAGAAGTTTGTGGCAAAAAATAACGGGACTAAGTAGAAAAAGAAGAGAAACGGCAGAACCAAGGTCCGGCTGGAGAATAACAATAAAAACGGGAATAAGAAAAAAAAAGTAAGAAGAAAGAACGTTGGCGTTGGCCAAATAAATCATCAAACCGGGTTTAACTATTTCTGAGGGTTGAAAAGAAAGAGGACCAACGTTTACCCAGCGACGGGAACCCCGGGTGATATTGTTTAGAAGGATGGGAAGGATGAGGAGGAAGCAAGAGAATAAAAAAATAGGCCATTTGGCAGAGGAGAATTGACGAGGAGTGAAATGGCGACCAATAAAAAAAAGAAGTAAACCGATAATCCAGGAAAATATCTGTTTGGTCAAAAAATCGGGAGCGATGGAGGAAATAGTAAGAAGGTTGGTAAAAAAGAGGATAAAGAGACTAAAAACGATGGAAAGATTGAGTTTATTGAGCAAATTTTTTAAAAATTAACAAATTATTTTTTTCTGAGGAAAGTAGGAATGTCTATTTCATCGACGATATCGATGCCTTCAGGGATGGGTTGGTCGCCCATTATTTTTTTTATTTTTTGATCATCCAGCGTTTCTATGGGTTTGAGAAGTTTCCTTTTTTTGTTTTTACTGATGCTGGACGAAGAGGGTTTTTGATTGGGATCAAAACCAGTGGCGATAAGAGTGACTTTAATGGTGTCTTTTAGATTTTCGTCTATGTTGGTACCAAAAATAATATTAGCGTCGGGGGCGGTGTATTGAGCAATAGTTTGAGCAGACTCTTCAATTTCTGCCATGGTTAAGTCCGGACCGCCGGTGATATTTAAAAGGACGGCTCTGGCACCGTTGATATCAATTTCGATTAGAGGTGAAACAATGGCTTTTTCGACTGCTTTTTTGGCTTTGTTTTCTCCTTTGGCCTCCCCTACTCCCATCAGAGCCGAACCGGCATTGCTCATGACGGATTTAATGTCAGCAAAGTCAAGATTAATCAGTCCCGGTTTGGTAATTAGGTCGGCGATAGCTTTGGTGCCACGGCTAAGAACGGAATCGGCAATTTTAAAGGCCTCCAGGAGAGTGGCTTTTGAATTGACCACTTCAATTATTTTTTGATTGGGAATGACAATGAGGGTATCAACATATTCTTTTAGCTGAGAAATGCCTTCTTGGGCGTTGCTCATGCGACGAGTGCCCTCAAAAAGGAAGGGTTTGGTAACAACGGCGATAGTGAGAATACCAAATTCCTTTTTGGCTATTTTGGCTATAATGGGAGCGGCTCCGGTGCAAGTCCCGCCTCCCATACCACCGGTAAGAAAAATCATGTCCGTGTCCTGAAGAATTTCTCTGATTCTGTCTTGAGATTCTTCGGCGGCGAGTTGGCCTATTTGAGGGTTACCTCCGGCGCCCAAGCCTTTGGTCAGTTTTTCTCCCAGTTGAATTTTTATGGGAGAAAGAGAGTTTAATAAGGCCTGAGAGTCGGTGTTGATGACAGCAAAATCGACGCCTTCGATATCTCCTTCGCTTATCATGGAGTTGATGGCATTCCCGCCACCACCGCCGATACCGATAACTTTTATTTTGGCAAATTGACCGGAAAGAGTTTTGATTAATCCCATTATGGTAAAAGAGGTCCTAATAGATTTTTAATTCGAGCGGTAAAGCTAGAGAAAGAGAGTTTTGATTTGGAAGCAGAATCGGGTTTTTGTTCTTGTTGTTGGGCGTACATAAGCAAACCAATGGAACTGGTAAAAGAAGGAGTGAGAATGTTGTCGATAATACCGCCGACTTTGGGGGAATTGGCAATTCGGTGAGGTAAGGGAATATTTTTTTCACAAAGCTCTTCGGTTAAAATTGTTTGGCTACCGCCTCCGGTTAAGACGACACCGGAAGGAACGCTGCTTTGTAGACCACTGTTTTCTATTTGTTGGTAGACCATAGAAAAAATTTCTTCCAACCTGGGTTTAATAATGCCGGTAATAGCAGTTTGAATAGAAATTTTTCGATTGCTATTGGTTTTAATATCAAATTGAGAAAGGTCTGTTTCGTCCTGGAAATCTTTGTTTTTTATAATTTTTTTCAAACCCAGTTTAATGTTTTCTGCGTCTTGAATAGGAAGGCGAAGACCGATGGCCAAATCGTTGGTAATGTTATCGGCCCCGATGGGTAAGACTTTGGAAAAGGCGGGAGAGTTTTGACAATAAATAATGATATTGGTGGTAGTGCCGCCAATATCAACCAAAGCGACCCCCAGTTCCTTTTCGCTGGGGTTAAGACAAGATTGGGCGGAACTAAGACCGGAATAACTCAACTGAGTGATATTTAAACCCATATGATTGAAGCACTTTTCCAGGTTTTTAAGAGCCGGAGAAGAGGCAAGAATAATATGAGCTTCAAGTTCCAGTCTAACACCGGTCATGCCGATAGGATCGGTAATCCCCTCCTGACCGTCAACGGTAAAAATTCTGGGGATAACATGAAGAATTTCTTTGCCGGTGGGGAGGGTAATGGCTTTGGCAGCAATAATGGCCCGATTGACATCGTTTTCGCTTATTTCTCCGCCGGAATTGCTGACGGCAACTATGCCTTGGGAGTTGAGAGATTCAATATAAGGAGCAGAGATGGCAACAGAAGCATCGTTTATTTGAAAACCGGCCATCCTTTCGGCTGATTCGACACTTTTTACTATAGTTTGGGAAGCAGTTTCCAGATCGATAATTTGACCTTTGCGAAAACCCTTAGAGGGCATGGAGGAAACAGCAACCACATTGAATTTGTCTTCGTTTCTAAAATATTGTCCGATAATAGTGGTAACTTTGGAAGAGCCGATATCGATTCCTTTAATTATTTTTGAGTGTTGCATATGGATGAGAAAGCTTTAAGTCAACAAAAACCGGTTTTAATCCTTTTATTTTAGCTGTTTTGAAAAATTGTTGCAAAGAAGCAATCTGGCGATAAGGATCCTTTTGGGTGGAAAGGATGACTTGGCATTGATCTATAAAAAACTCGACTTCCTGATCATAATTTCTGATTTGATGACTGCTACTATCCAGTTTAGCTAAATTGAGGGCGTGGCTAAGCTGTTGGTGAAAGGTGTTTAAATCGGAAAGCGGATTCATTTTTTTGTTTGATTGATTAAAATAAAAATAGGACAGGCCAATTAAAAGAAAAACAAAACCGATAAGAATTTTTTTAAACAAGAGAGTGAATTAATTTTAATATTTTGAGATTATTTTTTTGAGGAGGAAAAGAAGAAGCAAGAGGGTATCTTGCTAATTGGTTAAGACTGATAAGGATTTGTGATGAAGTGAGCTTGTCCTGAGGCAAAATGATGGTTTGGGGTAGATTTTTTTTGACTAAGAGAGCATTTTTGTTTTGTTCGTCTTGTGAGCTTTTGGGTAAAGGAATAAGAAGAGCGTTTTTTTTGAGAGCAGTAATCTCCTGACAGGTATTGGCACCGGCCCGACTAATAATAATGGAAGCATTTTGTAAGACCCAACCAATATCTTCCAGGCCAACATAGTTGGTGGGATAATAATTTTTTAGATGAGAAGATTGTTTTTTTATGGAGTCAAGATGTTTAACACCGGTGTGATGAATGATAAGATATTTTTGGGTTAATTTTGGAAGAATAGGTAAAATGTTTTGGTTGACAGTTTCGCAGCCCTGACTACCGCCGGTAATATAAAGCAGGGGTTTTTGTTTGATTTTTAAAATTAAATGTTGGTAATTTTTGGTGGAGTTTTGATAGATTTGAAAACGAAGCAGATTGCCGGTGACGACAATTTTATTTTTAAAAAGAGCGGAAAAAAGAGAGGCCGAGGGGGGGTAAGAAAGAGCAATTTTTTTGGCAAAAATAGAATTGATTTTTGTGCTTAAACCAAAAGTGGGAGTTTGTTCGTGGATAATAACAGGAATAGCTTTTAGAAAGGCGGCAAAAACGAGAGGAACAGAACTGTAACCTCCAAAAGAGATGACAAGATTGGGTTTGGCTTTTTTGAGTAAAAGCAGGGATTGTCTAATGGCTGAGATAAGATCAGGAAAACTTAATATGGATGAGGCCAGATGATAGCGATCGAATTTGCTACTTTTGAGAGAATAAAATTTTACTTTGAGTTTTTTGACGATGGTATTTTTGATATGAAGCTCACGAGAGTGAAGATGAGAAACATAAATAAGACTCCAGCTGATGTTTTTGTCTTGTTTTATTTGTCTTACCAGCTCAATGGCGGGGGTGTGGTGATTACCGACGATCAGAAGACTTTTGTTCATTGTCCGAGTATATCAGGGAACCTGAGTGTTTTTCGATATTGTGGGTCAAGCCAATGGCGGCCAGTAAGCTGAGAAGGGATGATCCTCCATAGGAAATAAAAGGAAGAGGTACTCCGGTTAGAGGAATTAGGGCAACAATAGCGCCAACATTAATCAGGGTTTGATAAGCAATCCAGCAAGCAATGCCGGCACAGATAAGAGAGTGAAATTTGTTTTCAATATTTTGGGAAATTTTAAAAAGGTGGGTGATAAGGGAAATATAAAGAAAAAAAATAAAGATTAGTCCTAAAAACCCTGTTTCTTCACCGATGACTGCCAAGATGGAGTCGGTAGAGATTTTGGGAATGAAACGATATTTTTGAGTAGAGGAACCGAAGCCTTTTCCTAGCCAAGAACCGGAAGCGAGAGCGTAGACAATTTGATTGTGATGATAAGAACTGTCCGGACTTGATTGAGGGGAAATGAGGGTTTTGAGCCGTTGGTTTCTGTAGGGGGAAAATATGGTCAGGATTAGACTAAGGCCAGTGACTAAAAAACAGAGAAGAAAGAGGGGTAGAATTTTTCCATCGGCCAGATAGTAAATAGAAATGGTGATAGCGCTGACGAGGATAGCAGAACTTAAATTTGGCTGAACAACAATAAGGAAAAAGGGCAAACTGAGATGAAGAATAAGAGTTTTTATATTTAATTTTTCCGGACGGGAAAAAAGAAAAGAAAAGTAAATAATGGAAGTGAATTTGATAATTTCTGCCGGTTGAATGCCAAAAAGACCAAAATCGAGCCAACGTCTGGCTCCAAGAGCGGTAGCACCAATTTGGGGAACTAAAACCAAAATAAGGAGAATGATAGAGGAAATGTACAAAATAGAACTAATTTTTTTTATAGTATTGATGGCTATGGTAGAAGAAAAATAAAAAACGGGTAGACCTAAACCTAGCCAGAGGAGTTGTTTTTTTATAAAATAATATTTGTCAGCAAAACCAGATTCGGCTTCAGCCAAAGAAGAGATAGAAATGAAGGCGATACCGATGGCGACAAGAATGAAGGTAAGAAGAATTAAGGGAGATTTTTTTTTAGTTTTGGGAGGCATTTTGAAAGAGGGTTTTGACGGTTTTTGGGGTAAGTTTAAGATTTCTGTTTTGAGATATTTGTCTAAGAGTTTGACCTTTTGAATTTTTGGAATTGAGCTGAAATCCGACTATTTTGGAAGAAAAGAAACGCTTGTTTTCAAAATTAATGTCTATTTTGTGATCTAGCTTGAGAAAACTGGCTAAATGAAGAAGAAAAAGAGGAGTATAAGGGGTGGTTGTTTCCAATTGATGGTAAAAGGCAAAAGAGGCGGTCAGCCGGGGGTTGCATTCCTGGAGATAGACTTTGTCTTTATCGATTAAAAAATCCAGGCCAAAAAAGCCAAGATATTTTTTTTGTTGTAAAATGCGGGAAAATTTTAAAGTTAAATGTTTTATTTGTTTTTTTATTTGAGGAGAAGCAGAACAGGGCCACTGACGGCCGGTGGTAGCCAAGGGATTGGAAGAAAGAAAATGAAGACCGTTGATTTGAAGGGCGAGTGGACTTTGAATTAAGCCTTGAGAGGTAAGACAGCAATTGTTGATCAGGGTTTTGGCGTTTTTTAGATAGGGAGAATACTTGACTGGAGTGTTGGGAATAATTTTATTTTTAACGTCAGAAAATCGGGAAGAAAGAAAAGAACTTTTTCCAGCCCAACCGAAACGAGTTTGGATAACGATCTTTTTTAGTAAGGGTTTATATTTTTGATAAGTTTGTTGGTTAAAAACTTCCAGATGGTAAGGAGGGTGAGGGATTTGATAATGAAGACAAAGTAGACTGAATTTAATTTTATCTTCCAAGGTACGGCTGAGAGAGGCACTGTTGCCGATGGGAAGCCAGTGATTTTTTTGACAGAGATAATCAATTTTTTTTGATGGTTTAAAAAAGACAATGGCGGGTTTTTTTTGATTTTGTTGACAGGTTTGTTTGATAAATTTGAGAGTGGCAGGAGAAGAAAGTAATTGACCGCTATTTTTAAGGGAGGGATTTTTTAGAGAATAAAAATTTTTTAGTTGAGGAATTTTGATATCTAAAAAAGGATCAACGACAGGAAAAAAGAAGTTGTAATTACTTTGGTTGAGAGTTTTTAAAAGATTCATCTTTTGGCGCCGGTTAAAAGAATAAGAGGAAAGGGTCCCGGGTCAAATATTTTTTGGGCTTTTTGATAACCGGCTAGGGCTAAAGCCCCCTCAGCAGAGGTGTAAATTTTATTTTTTTCCAAATGTTTTTGTTGTCTTTTTACGTTTTCTTCCTGAACTACCAAAGTAGAGCCATGACTTTTTTTGATGGCAGCTAAAACGAGAGTTTTGAGAGGGAGGGAGCGAACAGAAAGAGAGGTGGTGGAAGTGGTAGTTTCCGGACGATAATTTTTGTCAAAAACAGAGGCAAGAGGACAATAAGAGGCGGGTTGAACGGCAAAAATTTTGCAGGTTGAAGGTAGGGTTTGAGAAAGACCCAAAAGGGTGGTACCACTGGCGATGGGAATAAAAATGCTACTAATTTTGGGGAGCTGTTTTTTGATTTCCAAACCGATTTGAGAATAACCTTTAAGGGCGACGGGATCAGTTGATTGACGAAGATTATAGCTATGATTTTTTTGAGTATATTTGAAAGCGTCACTAATGGGTTTGAGGCTGATAACAATATTTTGTTTTGATTGACGCAAAAGAAGAAGTTTGGCAGGATCGGTTTGGGGGGAGAGAAAAATGGTGAGAGGTAGGTGGTATTGGCGGCAAAAATGAACGGCGGAGATGGCGGCATTGCCGGTAGAAGAAATGACGGCAGAAGTGAAATGATGAAGCAGGGCGTTTTTGACTTGTTTTTCAATGGCCCGATCTTTGGCGGAGCCGGTAAGGTTTTGATCTTCTCTTTTAAAATAGATTTGATCTATTTTTTGCAAGGCAGTAGGGGTCATATGCTATAGTATAAGCGATGGAAGAAATAAAGAAAATTAGCTGTCCTGATTGTGGGGCGAAGATAGTGGCTGGTGAGAAAGTAGAGATAGGAGATATTTTGGAGTGTAGCAAGTGTGGGACGGAGGTAGAAGTGGTATCACTCTCCCCTTTTTGTTGCCAAGAGCTGGTAGAAGAGAAGTGATTTGTTTTTTTTGATATTACCCAATTTGACCCCCCTACTCTGACGGCTGGAGTGGACATAGTAGATTTTGTCGGGGCTGACTTTGTAGATAAAAAGAAGGTGGTGGCCGTTTTTTTGACGGATTAGGTTTCCAGGCTGGGGGTTTTTGGTGACAATGGCGTTGGGAGGACTGGTAAGTAAATTGGCAGAAAGTCGGCGGGGGCCGGTTTTGCCGTTGGTGCCAATTAAATAAGGTTTAATAGACCGGTGGTGTTTTTTTTGATAAAGAAAATCGAGAAGATGATAGGCCAGGGCGGAACAATCTAGGCCGATTTTATTTTTCTTTTGGAAGGCATAAGTATTTTGAGGTGTTAGTTTAACTTTTTGTTTTTTAGCTAAACTAGCAGTATATTTTTGAATTTGCCTCCAGTTGCCCTTGCCAACTTGGACTGAGAGTTTTTGGAGAGGGTTTTGGGGGGTGTTGATGAAATAAGGCAGATTACGATAATGAGAGATTTCCCCGACTAAAGATTTTTCTAGTTTAATCCTATCCATAGACCAAAAATGGCTAATATAATGCCGGTAAGCCAAGCTCTGAAAACTATTTTTGGTTCTTCCCAGCCATGATTTTGTAAGGCTAAATGAAAAGGAGCAACGGGAAAAAGTTTACGACCAAGATATTTTTTGGAAAAAATTTGAAGGGTACTACTGAGGCCTTCAACAATAAAAGGCAAACCAATGATGACCAAAGGGATGACACGGCCCAAAAGAATGGCAATAACGGCAAAAGTGGCGCCAAAAGAAAGAGAGCCAACGTCACCCAGCCAAATTCTGGCAGGGAAAACGTTGAAATAAAGAAAGGCGATAAGTGAACCCAGCCAAAGAGAAAGAAAAAGAGAAATGGGGGTGTCGAGAGAATTGTTGGCCAAAAACCAAAAAGCAAAAAGAGAGATGGTTAAGAGTCCACAGGCTAAACCATCAAGGCCGTCGGTGATATTGAAAAAATTGGCAAACATAACAATAAAAGTGGTGGAAATGGGTATAAACAGTAAACCCAGAGTGACCGGCCCCAAAAAAGGAACGTAAATAAAGTTAATATTGAGTCGGAAATAAATGATGAAGGAAACCATAAGGGCAATAAAAATCTGAAGTAGCAATTTTTGTCTCATCCGAAGACCAAAAAAACCGCTTTTTTGGAAATGAAAAAACTTGAGAACATCGTCGTAGAGTCCGAGGATGGCAAAACCGATAAAGGTAATAAAAATAACGATGATTTCATTATCAATTTGATAATTACTGGAAATAAAGATTTTGGAAAATTTAAGTAGGGGTAGTAAAAAAGTAAAAAGAATGCTGACGGCAAGAATGATCAAGAGTCCCCCACCGACAGGGGTGCCGGTTTTGTTTTGATGTAGTTTGTTAAAGATGGGGGTGAGTTTGTTTTGAAAATCCCGAGTGTTTTGTTCTTGTCTTTGAAATTTTAGGCGGTAAAGAAGGTTGATAAAAGGAATAACCAGAAGGCTGGTGGTAAAAAAAGAAAAAAGGAGCAGACCCAAATAAAGGTGCGTCATACTTAAGTATATATTATTTTTGACAGGCTTTCTTGTTTTTTGATTTTACATATTGGATGTTGGCACCAAGGGAAATAAGTCTTTGAGCTAAATCTTCATAACCTCTTTCGATAAATTCAACTCCATTAATGATACTTTGACCTTCGGCGACCAGGGCGGCAAGGGTAAGAGAGGCACCGGAACGAAGGTCGGTAACGGATAAGTTGGCCCCTTTGAGGTGACAGGGTCCGTATATTTTAACGCCATGAAAATAGGTAGGATCGTCACTTTGAGGATCGAAATGATAGTAGTTTTTTTTATTTTCGACAAGGGGGTTAAACATTTTAAATCTAGCCCCCATTTTTTCTAAAGGACTAAGATGGTGGAAACGGTAAGGCCAAACCCTTTCGATAATAGAACTAACCCCGGTGCTTTGAGTGAGGAGAACAGAAAAAACGGCTTGCCAATCAGTCATAAAACCGGGCTCCGGTTCGGTTTCAATCTGACAAGGTTTGAGGGCTTTAACCCAGCTGACGGTCAGTTCTTCTTGGCCGCGTTCTATCTTAGCTCCCATGTCTTCGATGATGTCGAGAAAGGCAGTTAAATATTGGGGTTTTATACCCATAATTTGAATGGAACC
>JAHIEZ010000103.1 GCA_018901355.1 Patescibacteria group bacterium
AGGAAATGACAGGCCCCCAAAAAGGAGGAATGTAAGATGCCAAAGAGGATCACGCCGCTATCTGAAGTTAAAGTCCGTAATGCGAAATCCCAAGAAAGTGCATACAAGCTTTTTGATGGTGGAGGGCTGTTTCTTTTGGTTACTCCCTCCGGCGGCAAGCTGTGGCATTTTAAGTATCGCTTTGATAAGAAGGAAAAGAAGCTCACTTTTGGCACCTATCCTGAAATCGCCCTTGCCGACGCCAGGCACCAACGTGACGAAGCCCGAAGGCAGTTAGCGCATGGCATTGACCCTGGAGCTGTTCGTAAGGCGCAAAAGCAGGCGGTAACGGAAGAAACAGAAACCTTTGAAGTGATCGCCTGTGAATGGCATACGAAATTTTCCCCAACGTGGACACGAGGACATGCTACCGCTATCAGGAGCCGTCTGGAGCGGGATCTTTTCCCCTGGATTGGAAAACGCCCGATTACAGAGATCAAGGCGCCTGAACTTCTGGCTGTCTTACGTCGGGTTGAGGACCGGGGTGCCTTGGAATCGGCACACAGGATCAGGACCATAGCCGGGCAAGTTTTCCGATATGCCCTTGCCACGGGAAGGGCCGAACGTGACCCGTCAGTCGATCTCAGGGGGGCATTGCCGCAAACAGGTGAAAAGCATCATGCAGCAATAACGGACCCGAAAGAGGTTGCCCCACTTCTTAGGGCCATAGATGGTTATCAAGGGCATTTTGTTGTGAAGTGCGCTTTGAGACTGGCACCGATTCTTTTTGTCCGTCCTGGGGAACTGAGGCATGCAGAATGGGCAGAAATTAATCTTGATGAATCTGTCTGGAATATCCCAGCCAAAAAGATGAAGATGAAAGAACCTCATCTTGTACCCCTGCCAGCTCAGGCGGTTGAAATACTAAAAGAGCTAAAACCTCTTACGGGGACGGGCCGCTATGTCTTCCCTTCAGCACGATCGTTTGCCCGGGCCATGTCAAACAATGCGATCCTGGCTGCATTAAGGCGAATGGGATTTAGCAAAGATGAAATGACCGGTCACGGCTTCCGGGCAATGGCCAGGACTATTCTTGATGAAGTTCTGCAGATCCGGCCGGATTTCATAGAACATCAACTTGCCCATGCTGTCAGAGACCCGAATGGACGAGCCTATAACCGAACGGCGCACCTCGTCGAACGCCGGAAGATGATGCAGCAATGGGCCGATTATCTGGATAAGCTGAAGGCAGGGGCCGTGGTGGTGCCGTTCAAAAGGGTGGATGGTTAGAGAAGAGATGGGCTCCGCCGCCATGTAAATAATACTTGACATGAATGGTATCAATTGATACCATACATACAATGCCGACAAAAGATCCCACTCATAAGGCGCTGACTGGAAAGATACGCCAGGCCATGAAGGCCATTCAAGCCGGCAAGATTTGATTCCTTTATCCTGATATCATAGCTGCAGATCTTTTAAACTTGAATTGTGAAATCGACGAAGTACCGGAAATCTTGACTGAGCTTTTAGGGAAGGTGGTACCCGCTCATTATACAGGGACACGACCGCCTCAGCGATCTTATGAGGAAAAACTTGGGGGCAGTGAGCTTTATGCTTTCAAGACAGAAAGCAAGCGATTGGGATGTTTGATCTACTTCAAATTTGTTCTGATTGAAGATTACCTTTGGGTTGTCTCCTTTCACGAGGACAGAGCAAAGTAAGGCGAGAATAAGCAACATGAGGGGCCTGATGTATGGTGACAATCAATTAACCCTTGGAAGGAATAATAAGGGGAGGATGGTATGGAAAAGGAAAGGATGAAATGCCCCAAAGGGCATGGGGTAATGGAGATCACCAGGAAGGAAAAGCAGACGACGTTCCGCGGCGTCGAAATTACTTACCCGGTAAAGATTTTTCAGTGCCCAGTGTGCTCGCTGGAGGTTGGGACCATAGGTCAAACGGCGGAGATCCAGAAGACCGTGGCCGATGCTTATCGGAGCAAGATAGGTTTGCTGACAAGCCGTGAGATCGTGGCCGGTCGAACAAAGCTCAGGATAGCGCAGCAAGGCCTTGCTGACAGGATGAAGGTGGGAATTGCCAGTATAAAGCGATGGGAAGGTGCCACTATTCAGACAAAGTCGATGGATACGATGCTGCGTCATGCCCTTACTGGGGAAATCTGTGGCGATCCATGCACAGGTAACAGACAATTTTCCATCCCGAGAGTCAAACTTGCCCTTCATCAGCTTGAGCAAGAAGTTCAGAGAAAAGTATTGAAGAAAGGCGATAAGATGCTATTCGCTTCGAAATATGCTTGGTACATTGATATGTTAAGCTTCAGAGAAATGGGGCGAAGCATCACCGGTGCAACTTATGCAAAGCTTCCTCATGGTCCACAAATAAACAATTACAGGGAGTTAATTGACGATATCATGGGGGCAGATGAGGCTGAAGCAGAAGCCCTCAATGATACAGAACGGCGAATTATCAAGCGTGTGGCTTTGGTATTCCCATCCGATCAACAGGTTATCGATGCCGCCCACCGGG
>JAHIEZ010000046.1 GCA_018901355.1 Patescibacteria group bacterium
GGTGGCGGTAATCAGACGGTCATCGATATAAACCGAGGCTGATTTGGGAGTAGAAGTGGCAGAAAGAAGACCGGTGGCTTTGATAAAGGGTCCGGGTTTAAGATTGAACTTGTAGCCTCTGGCAAAAACCGAAATGAAATAAGCTCCGGCGCTGACTAAAAAGAAAGCAGAGAGAACAAAAAATAAACTTTTTTTGTTAGAAGGGAGGGCCATAGGTAATTTTAACAAAGATTATGATTTTTAAGTATAATGAAATATGAGGTTTTTTAAGAAATTGGGAATTGACTTGGGAACGGTTAATACGGTGATATGGGCAGAAAATGAAGGAATAGTGCTAAATGAGCCAACAATTGTGGCGGTGGGACTGGAAGATAGAAAAGTGTTGGCAGTAGGAAAAGAGGCCAAAGACATGTTGGGGAAGACACCGGAATATATAGAAGTGATTTGTCCGGTGGAAGACGGAGTGATTGCCGATTATGAGGTGACGGAGGCGATGTTGAAGTTTTTTTTGCGTAAAGTAATGGGAAGAATGTGGTTTTTTGGTCCGGAGGTAATGGTGTGTGTGCCGGCGGGAGTGACTCAGGTAGAGCAAAGGGCAGTAATGGACGCGGTCTTGGCGGCAGGAGCAAAAAAAGCTTATTTGATCGATCAGCCCTTAGCGGCGGCAATAGGGGCAAAAATACCGGTGTCTGAGAGTTTTGGCAATATGATAGTGGAGGTGGGGGGAGGAGCGACTGAGGCGGCGGTAATAGCTTTGGGGGGGGTGGTAACACACAAGACGGTGAGAATAGGAGGAAAAAGATTAAATGAAGCAATTGCCGACTTTTTAAAGAAAAAACATAATTTAGTGGTAGGGGAGCAGAGTGCAGAGAGAGTTAAAAGGGAAATAGGCAGTGCCATCAGGCTAAAAAGGCCCAAAAAGATGGAGATTAACGGCAGAGATTCGGTTTATGGATTGCCTAAGAATGTGGAAATTGATAGTGATGAGGTGTATGAAGCGATTAGGCCGTTTTTGGATTTGATTTTGGATGCGATTAGGGACACCCTAGAACAGACAGCACCGGAGTTGGTATCGGATATTGTGGATAGGGGGATAGTTTTGAGTGGGGGGGGAAGTCAGCTTCTAAACTTTAATGTTTTGGTAACAAGGGAAATTGGAGTGTCAGCTCATGTGACTTTGGAGCCGGAATTTTGTGTGATTAAAGGAACGGGGTTGGCTATAGAGAACTTAGAGACTTATAAGAGAGCGATACGATAGTTTTTTTTTGAAAAAAAACTATCGTATAATTTCTAATTTTTAATTTCTAATTTTTAATCAATATTTTTAATTTTTAATGTTAAAACAGGGAAGAAGTCTGAGTAAAAAAATTACTCTAAGGATTAATTTTTTGATTTTTTAAGTAAAGATTTTATTGCTTATATAAAAATTATAGAAAATAAATGATATATTTGAGATTTTTATCTTGTAGTAATGATAAAAAATGGTGGAAAAAAGAGAAAAACGAGAAAAAGGGGAGGAGAAAAAATAAAAAAGAAAGTTTTTTTGGCCCAAAAAATGTTACAGGATATAAAAAGTGAAATGAAAACAAAGGTAAGTTGGGAAAAATGCTAAAATAGGGGAGAAGATATGAAAAAAAGAGAGGAGATAAAGTGCAATAATGCCCTAAATATGTGGGAAATATGGGGAATTCCTATTTTTGGCGGAAACAAGAGACAAGTGCTAGATTTGGTGGAAAAAAGACTGGCTGAAAAAAAGAAGCATTGGTGGATAGCGACGGTTAATCCGGAGTTTGTAATGGTGGCCTTGAAAGATAAAAAGTTTGGCAAATTGTTAAAAGAGAAGACAAGTTTGAATGTGGCAGATGGAATTGGTCTGATTTGGGCAAAAGAAGTAAGAAAGGGAAGGGGATGGTTGAAGACGGGGGTGAAAGTGCTAAGGGGTAATTATCAAAAAGAGATAGTGGCCGGGAGTGAGCTGGTAGAAGACTTTTGTGAGCTAGCAAAAAAGCAAAATTATGGGGTATTTTTTTTAGGTGGGTTTGGAGATAGGGCGGAAAGGACGGCAGGATATTTTAAGTTAAAATTTAAAGGTTTGAGAGTAGAGTGGTCGCCGGGGAGGCCGGAAGTAGAAAATATGGAAGTGTTGGCTAAAATTAACAAATTTAAGCCTGAAATTTTGTTGGTGGCTTATGGCATGAAGAAACAAGAGGAATGGATAGAGGAAACTTTGGGTAAGCTGAAAGTGGGGGTGGTGATGGGGGTGGGTAGAAGCTTTGATTATTATAGTGGTGATTTGAAAAGAGCTTCTAAGATATGGAGAAGTATGGGTTTGGAATGGCTATATTCGTTGATAAAGGAGCCAAAAAGATGGAGGAGACAATTGGCATTGGTGGGGTTTGTGAGAAAAGTTTTAAAAAAAAATCGAGATGCTGAAACAAGTTCAGCATGACAAGATGTGTCATTCCGGACTTGATCCGGAATCCCATTGGGATGAGATGCTGAAACAAGTTCAGCATGACAGAAATAGGGAAGATGACGAAAGAATTGGGCGATTCGTGAATCGCCCCTACAGAAGAATAATGCAAAGTTAGAATTTACCTAAAAGTTTGATTTCGAATTCGAGGTTTATATTATATTTGTCTTTGACTTTTTGGCGGATGAATTCGGTTAATTTTATATAGTCGGAAGCGGTAGCAGCCCCAGCCGTGGCGGGGCGAGTGTTAACGATAAAATTGGCGTGGAGGGGGGAGATTTGGAGATTGCCTTGACGATGGCCTTTGAGGCCAAGTTGATCAATAAGGAGGCCTGCAGATTGGTTTGGACCCGCCTCGGCGGGCAAGTTTTTGAAAGTACAGCCGGCGGAAAGGAAGGGTTGGGTTTGTTTTTTAATAGCTTTAATTTCCTCAGCTTTAGTTTTGGCCAGTTGACCGTCGCCCTTTTTTAGGCTAAGAGTGACGGAGGTGATAATTAGATGAGGCCCCGCCGTAGCGGGGTTTTTAAAATTATCTTGAAAAGGGGATAAATCATAGGACCAGTTAAAATCAGAGCTTTTTAGAGTTTCGGTTTTACCGGTGTGGTAGTTAAAAACCTCGATGCTATCGATAAATTGAGAAAAATTGCTTTTGTCAAAACCGTGGATGTTGCTGTGGACAGCACCACCAATAGTGGCGGGAATATAGGCAAAAACTTCAAGACCGACTAAATTTTTATTTAAAGTAAAGTCGATGGCGTGGGGGAGAGAGGTGCCGGAGGAGAGGGTGACTTTCGAGTTATTGATACCGATGTCGTCGCCGGAGTTTTGAATGACAAGACCGCGGATGCCGGTATCGGAAATTAAAACATTGGATCCATGACCGAGGATGGTGGGCTGAGGCTGCTTTTGTTGATGTAGAAGTTTAATGATTGATATAAATTGTTCAGGGTTTTTTGATTCGATAAGGAGGTCAGCAGGGCCACCGATTTTTAGAGTAGTATAGAGAGCGAGAGGATGATCAAGATGAACGGTGAGGTTTTTAATTTTTTCTTGAAGTAATTTGGCCAGAGAAGAGTAATCCACATGTTAATTTTAACAGGCAGAGAAGAGAGTAGCAATTTTGAGGCCAAAAAGTAGCTTGTAATAGTTTAAAGCAGAGATAGTAAAATTTTATGAGTTTTGTTGGTGGAAAAGTGGATAAAAAGACAGATATCTTATAGTTTGTTGTCATTCCGAATTCA
>JAHIEZ010000047.1 GCA_018901355.1 Patescibacteria group bacterium
AAAAATTGTCAAAATAGAAAAGTCTCAAAAGCCAGTTATTGGTATCTAAATCGGGACAACAATCTTACCCCCAAAAAACTGCCAGATCTAAAAAAATCTGAAACCAAAATTTTGGCCCTAGCTAAAAAAATCAAACTGGCCCGTCAGTTGGACAATTTTAAGTGTCCCCAAGGTGGTGATGGTTGCTATGCTTGTCGCGGACTGGAAGCGGTTTTGCGGGGCAAAGCCGAATTTATCGGCCTTGGTGGTTATGGTCGCGATATTTATGTTCTTAAAAAAACTGCCTCTGATCCCTCCAAATCATCCACCTTGCTTTAGCCCTATTTCTTGACTTTTGCCTCATTTTATCCTATAATATCTCAAGTGGATTGACTTCGCGTTAATCTGACTGCCACACCGTATTCCGGGTTGTAGTCGTTCTTTGACAAAGCAGTAGCATAGGAGGAAGACATGAGCTGGAAAATTTTTGTTTGGGCTTTTTTGGCGTTGGCCGTTTTGGCGATGATCTTCGCCCCCCAGCCGGTGGGCACCCAGGTCGTCTCGGGAGGAGAGCCTTTCTCTATTCCGGGGGTCCTCGTTTGGGTAGTCGTTTTGGTGCCGGTGGTGGCCATTTTGATGCCGGTTTTTAAAAAGACTGGTGTCAAAATTCCAGGCAAAGCCTGGCCCTACCTCATTTCTCTCGTGGTCATCCTGGTCGGGTTTACCTGGGTTAACTCTCAGGTGAAAAATCTGGACCAAGCCGCGGCCAGTGGGGGATTTACTTCCTCCATCTCCGCCACCCGCCCCGTCGCGGTTCAAGCCGCGGTCCAGGCCCCTCAAGGCAGCCAGTATACCGTAGTAGCCGGCAATACCCTTTGGGGTATTTGCCGAAACCACTACGGTTCCTCGGTCACCGCTCAGTTGGTGACCGAAGTCTCCAGGGTCAACGGTTTGACCAATGGAGGAGCAAACCTCCAGGTCGGTCAACAACTGACCCTACCGTGAACCTCAATCCGGGTGGACGCCTTGTCCACCCGGCCTCCGGCCTTTCGCCCCTCCCTCCCGCTACTGCTTTGTCATCTTCACATTTTTCCCAAAAATTTGACTTTTTATTTTTTTTGTTTTACAATACCTCCGCTCTTTAAAAGTTTGACCAAAAGCAAGAACATAAAGTACTCACAGTCGTTTGCGGCTTTCGAGTATTTTTCTTTCTTTGCTTTTGGTGGTTGACTCTCGGGATAACCGACTAGCCTATTTATCTATATAGGTTAATCGGTCATTCCGAGAGGAGCGAGGTAAAAAGGTCCTAGCCTTTTCCTCGGGGGGACTCGGGATCCCGTTGTCCGGTTCTCGGACAACGAACAGCCGGCCACGGCGAAGCGGTTGCGAAGCTGTTTCGTTTTTCTGTTCACTGCCGTGGCCGGCAGCATGTTCAGCCCGCCCTTGGGGCTTTTGTGGGGGAGGTTCAGCCAAATACACCACGGGTGTATTTGTATTTTCTGTATCCCAGAGCTGAACTCCCCCCGCCAACAAATCTGGCTCGGAGCCGAGGAGTGGTCAGGACAATGATGTCTTGAAATAACCATTCCTCCCTCCGAGCCTATCCACACCCCACCCCACTTTCTTCAACCACCAAAAGCCTTTTCTTTTTTACCTACCCTATCAGATCTCTCAAGGTCAGAAAGCAAAAGACACTAAAAAAGCCAATTTCCAAAAGCATTATCGTTACCCGTCCCCATTTTGGTCTCAATTCTTTTGGCAGTTCGCTTAAGTTCAGCCATAACATTAAAATCAGATAAACCAGCATCGCCACCGCATTTAAACCCGCCCCCGCCATCACCAATATCAGTGGTTGATTTAGTCCTAGTAACACTATCGCCACCGACAACAAAATTTCCACCCACAAAAAAACATAATAAAATTTAGCTAAATTTTTTAGTTTAAATTTTTCCCTGTCCCACAATACCAGGTTCTCGCTCATAATCCGACTGCTGGCGTCCATCACCGACAATTGCGTCGAAAACAACATCAGTCCCGCTATCAGCAAAAACAGGCTTCCCACTATTGGTAAAGTTCTGATACCGATAACTTTTGCCTCTTCCAACAAAAAGCCGATACCCTCTTCTTCTATGCCCGAGCCGTGCACTGTCACGTAGGATAGCAGAGCCAACATAGCAATAGTCAAAAAACCGGTCAGCCAAAACACCAGTCCATGTTCTAAATTGATTACCTTCCACCATTTTTCAAATCTTTTTAAATTGGTGGCGTTTAGGGCAAAAGTTTTGCCTTCCAGTTTTATCTCTTCTTTTTTGCCCGTTAAAATACTGTTCATTTTACTGCCGTATTTACCCATACCATAGCCTTTTTCTTTGATATAAAAGCTTTGAGCCAAATTAAGATTGCCTCCTGCTCCCGAGTAAGCAAAAGCCGCCAAAAAACTCAAAAAAGGTATACTTTTCGGCAACCAGCTATAGCCTTCCCCTCTGCCGGCCAGTCCCAAAAATAAAGCCCCCCAGTCTGCCCCTCGGCTTAATCCCAAAGCCACTGCCGTTATTATTGGCACTCCCAAAATTATCAGCCATTTTTGGATTGCTTCCTCTGTCTTATAAATTACCGGTCCCAAGGTCAGTAAAGCTCCAATTGAAAAAAGCATGATTATGGTCAGAATTGCGGTATTTCCTCCAAAAATTTCGCTCATCAGTACCGCACTGGACATGATAATTCCCGGCCACATCCAGGGGATTAAAGTAGAAAAAATAAACCATCCCGCCACGGCGGAACCAAATTTTCTGGTCAATCCCACAAACACACTTTCGCCTTTGACCAAAGCCCACCTTTCAATTTCCATATTCAAAAAAAACTGAAAACTGATGCCCAATAGAGCTCCCCACAAAATTCCCAGTCCCCAGTGGGCTGTTAAATAAGGCCAAAGTATCAGTTCTCCACTGCCCAAGCCCAAACCCAACAACACAAAACTCGGTCCCAATATTTTTTTCAATTTTGGCGCCCGGGGCATCATCGCATTCATTTCTTATTTATACCATCCCTTCTCCTAAATTTTCTTTTTTTCCCACCACTCCTGCTTCATTTCCCTAAAACTTTTTTCTGCGGTCTTTTCATAACCCCAAGCCCTCAACTCTTTTTCATAATCCAGTCCGTGTACCTCCACTGCGTAGGGGATTACCTCTATCTTTTCCGCTTCGGCTGTTTCTGTTTTTAAGTCTCTTATTCTTATTTCCGGCCGATAATAACGCATCGGATCGGCTACTGTGGCCACCATCCACACTTCTTTTCCGGCTTCATTTGCCAAACTTTGCCAATCTTCCCGATGAAATTTTGGTATTAACAAATAAACCAAACTCCAAACCAAAAATCCGCCTATCACTATTTTTTTTGGTTTTAAAAGCAGACAAAATATCGGTACTAAATACAAAAATCTAAAATACTGAATCATCGGCGCCCTTATCGACACTATCAGCGCCAGCGCTATTGGGCTTAAAAGCAAAAACCACAACTTTTTATCTTTTTTCACATTTAATCCCAATATCATTATCCATATTCCCGCCAACAGCCAATACAATTTTTTCGGGTAAAAACTTATTCGTCCCACTCCAAACTTAATCGGAATTAAAAGTAAATTTTTTAAAGTTACTTTTCCCAATACCAATGTCCAATTTCTTACTTCCAAAAGTGCCGTTTGAGAATTTTTTAGCTGTTCTCTTAGCAGTGGTGTCAGTCCTGCTAGGGCCAAAGTACTCCCTATATTGGTTAACAGCACCAATTTATATTTCTTTTTAAAAAGCCAATAAAGACTTAAACCTGCCAAAAAAAATACCGATCCATAAAAACTCAAAATGGCCAAAGTAGAAAACAAATTATAAAAAATAATATTTTTTAAATTATTTTTCTTAATAATTTTTTCAAAAAAATAAAGACAGCCTGTCAAACACATTACCGTCAGGCTGTACATCCTTGCTTCCTGACTGTAGTAAATTAAAAGGGGATTGACGGCCATCAGCCAGCTTGCCCCTTTATTTATTTTGGCTATGATATACACCGTTACCACTCCAAAAATCACCGATGGCAGTCTCATTGCCACCACTCCAAAACCAAACAGTCCTCCCCAGGCCTTAAGCATCAAATAATACAAAGGCGGATGAAAATCATGAGTTGAAAAACCACCAATAAAATCAGTCCAAGCAAAATTTCTGGCCGCGTTAATCGAAACTGCCTCATCCAACCACAACGATTGATTGATGGCGATTAGCCTTAATCCCAAAGCTACTGCCAGCATCAGCCATATTTCTTTTCTCATTTTCTTATTTTACCCTATGTTATATTTATATAAATGATACCTTGGTTTAAAAAACATTGGCAAACCCTGCTTGTCGTTGTCTTGGCCTTTCTTCTCCTCCGTCGTAACAATCTCGGCTTATCCTCCGTCACTCGTCAATCTTCAGAATTTATGGCTTTGCCTTCTGCCGACATGGCCCTAAGTAGCAAATTGGCTCCTCCTTCCGAAGACCCCAACCGTCTTATCATCACCGATACTTCTCTTTCTCTTGTAGTTAAAGATGTTGCCAGGGCCATTACCGACATTCAATCTACCGCCACTTCTCTTGACGGTTTCCTGATTGATTCCTACCTGTCTCAGCCCGAATCCGCCGCCTCCGGTTCTATTTCTATTCGTATCCCCAGCGACAAATTACCCCAAGCTCTTTCCGCCTTTAAAGATTTTGCCGTCAAAGTCGTTTCCGAATCTGTTTCGGGTGTCGATGTTACCGACTCTTACACCGATCTTTCCGCCCGCCTGGAAGTTTTGACCAAAACCAAAACCAAATTTGAACAAATTTTAGACCAGGCCACCAAAGTCCCCGATCTTCTCGAAGTCCAGCGCGAACTTACCTCTCTTCAGGCCCAAATCGACAATCTCAAAGGTCAGCAAAAATACTACGAGCAATCGGCCAAGTTGTCCAAAGTTACTGTTTATCTTTCCACCGATGAACTTTCTTTGCCCTACGCTCCCACCAATGCCTGGCGACCCACCGTCATTTTCAAAACCGCCGTCCGCTCACTTGTCGGCACTGCCCGTTCACTTGGCAGCGTTTTAATCTGGCTTGCCGTCTACATCCCCGTCATCATCCCGGCCATTCTCATCATCCGCTTTGTCAAAAAAAGAAAAGCAAGATAAACCCTCTTCGGGACTTCTTCGGGTTTATGCTATCATAAACCATGCCTTTAGCCAATGACCTTCGCCCTCTTAGTTTAGATGATTTTGTCGGTCAGTCTCACCTAGTTGGCCCCGGTCAGCCTCTTCGTCTGGCCATTGAAAACAAACAGCTTTTTTCCATGATTTTTTGGGGTCCCCCCGGTGTTGGCAAAACCACCCTGGCCCGCATTTTAGCCAAAAATCTTGGGGCTGACATTCACATTCTTTCCGCCGTTTCTGCCGGAAAAGATGATATCCGAAAAATTATTGAAGTAGGGGCGTCCCGCCATGGCGGGACGCCCAAATTAATCCAAACGGTTCTTTTTTTAGACGAAATTCACCGTTTCAACAAAGCCCAACAGGATTATCTCCTGCCTTTTGTCGAATCCGGTGCTCTTATTTTAATTGGTGCTACCACCGAAAACCCCAGTTTTGAAGTTATCTCTCCACTTTTGTCCCGTTGCCGGGTTTTTATTTTAAACGAGTTAACCGATAAGGATATGGCCCAAATCATCACCCACGCCGTTAAAAAACTAAAATCATCCATTTCTCCTACGGCCAAAGATTGGCTTATTCAAATGGCCAATGGCGATGCCCGTCAAGCCATCACTATGCTTGACAACGCCCATACTCTTTATGGCAAATTAACCATAAAAAACCTCAAATCCACCCTGCAAAATTCTTATCTTCGTTTCGACAAAAAAGGCGAGGAACATTACAACACCATTTCTGCCTTTATCAAATCCATGCGGGCTTCAAACCCCGACGCCGCTCTCTACTATCTGGCCCGTATGGTCGAGGCTGGCGAAGATCCCAAATTTATTGCCCGTCGTATGGTTGTTTTCGCTTCCGAAGATATCGGCGTAGCCAATTCGTCTGCTCTAATGCTGGCTAATCAGGTTTTCAGAACCTGTGAAACAATCGGTTATCCCGAATGTGCTATCAATTTAGCCCATGGTGTCGTCTATCTTTCCACCTCTCCCAAAAATCGTTCTGCCTACGACGGCCTCCGTTCAGCTCAAGCCGATGTCAAACAATTTGGCAATCTTCCTATTCCTCTCAAGCTCAGAAATCCCGAAACCAAATTAATGGAAAGTATCGGTTATGGCAAGGGCTATGAAAAATACGATAAAGACGACCTTCTCCCAGACAAACTTAAAGGTAAAAAGTATTTTAAAAAAACAGTTTCCGGTAGTAGATCTTAGCTTCTGCCTTAAGACCGGCCAGCCAGGTATTTATGGCTTCATTTCCGGCCTGACTGCTCAATTGCTCTTTGGCCAAATTCTGCAATTCTTCCTCACTGCTGTCTTCGGGCAATTGGTCTTTATACTTTTCCAAAAAAGCATCAATATCCTCCTGACTGACTTCTTTACCTGCTCCAGCCATACTTTCCACCATTTTTTGTGTTCTTATTTGTTTTTCCAAATCAACTCGGCTCATCCCCTCCGTTTCTAGGACTGCCTCCAAAGTTTGCCCCTGGGCTTTTATTTGATCTT
>JAHIEZ010000128.1 GCA_018901355.1 Patescibacteria group bacterium
ATGGTGGCCATCGGAGAGGAATCCGGAAACATCGAAGATATGCTGAGGCAGATTTCCATCCATTATGACGACGAGGTCGCCTATGCGGTCAGGTACCTTTCGGATATGATCGGTCCGGTTCTGATGGTCGGTTTGGCCGCCGTCGTCGGCTTTTTTGCCATGGCAATCTTTCTCCCGATGTGGGACCTGACGCAGATGACAAAATAGCGGCTGCGAGCGATGAGAGAAAAATCATCAAATGATGCGGAATCTGAGCGATAAATACAAATTTTTGTTGCGATTATAGGCCGGCTGAGGTAGAAGAATCATTGTTAGACTTTTTAAAATGCGGTGATTCCCGATAATATAAAGTAATACCGGCAAGTGAGTGATTGTTGTCAACGGCTCTTGATTATTGGCGAGCGCGGCATGAAGTGTGCGTAAACCATCTACACCAAAGAAGGGAGGTGCGGTTTTCAACAACTGATCCGGTGGTCTTTTTTTTCAAATAAAAAAATAGGAGGTATGAGAATGATAAAAGGTAAATTGAGTAAACAGAAAGGTTTTACGCTGATCGAGATCATCGCCGTCCTGGTCATCCTCGGCATCCTGGCCGCGGTCGCCATTCCCAAGTACCTGAGCATGGCCGATGAAGCGCGGACCAAGGCCGCCCAGGGGGCCATCGCCGAGATCAAGGGCAGGCTGTCATCCGTCCAGGCCAAGATGATGATGCGAGACAGCGGTACCGCACCGACCGCAGTGCAGATTATAGCTAACGCAGCATCGGCTGCACCTTTCGGTTATGGAAGTGTCGCCAATGTGACGAATGTGGGGGCCGACTTTACTCTTACTTCTCCGTTGACGGCAGTAGGCGGCAACATTACTATTAGAGTCACCCAAGTTCAGGGCCAACCCACTACGCCCGTCGGGGGAATTAATGGGTACTTCATTACGGCCAGTGGCCTCTAAAGGGATTGAACGGGGTTACTATTTTTACTTCTCTCAATATTGCAGCAATACGGTCAGGCCGGCTCGGCTATCGGTAATTGAGCTGGTCTGACCTCTCTTGCTGTGAGGAAGTCTGCTGTTGAAAGTTCTCAATTTCAAAAATGAACAAGGGTTTACATTGGTTGAGATCATCGCCGTCCTGGTCATCCTCGGCATCCTGGCCGCCGTCGCCATTCCCAAGTACCTGAGCATGGCCGATGAAGCGCGGATCTCAGCCGCCAAGGGGGCCATTGGAGCGATTAAGGGCAGGCTGTCGTCCGTGGAAGGCAAGATGATGATGCGAGACAGTGGCGCCGCACCGACCGCAGCGCAGCTTCTGGCCAACGCAATATCTGCCGCACCTTTCGGTTTTGGCAGTGCTGCCCTTCTGGCGAATGTAGGGGCCGACTTTACTGTTACTCCGGTGTCGGTAGCAAATGCCGGCAACCTTAATGTTACTGTCACCGCCGTTCAGACCCAAGCCCTTTCGCCCGCCGTTAGTGGGTACTTCGTTACGGCCAGCGGCCTCTAAAGGGATTGAATTGCAGCAATACGGTCAGGCCGGCTCAGATATCCGTCATTTTCCCCGCCCGAGAAGTCCCGTCATCATCAGCAGCGAAAAAATCGTGGTTTTTATTGAAAGGAAAGCGTAAGCTTGCGGCGTTTCCGGGCGAATCAACCTCTCCAAGGATAAATAATGACAATACCCCCGCTATTCGGACACTGGTATGACGGCATAACCGGTCATCGATATTACCTGTTTTCCTTAATCATCTCTTTTTTCCTCATCCTGATCGGCTATTTCATCACCTGGCCCGTGGTGGGATACGATACCGACCTGTGGTATCACCTCTCCGGCGGGCGGTATTTCTGGCAGAACGGAACCATCCCTAAAGATGCCTTCTTCTCCTACATTACGCCTCCCAAATCCTGGTATGACTATTATTGGCTGTTTCAGGTGATCGTTTACAAGATCTTCCAATTTACAGGGTATTATGGCCTTATCGTCTTGAGATGCCTCCTCTACTTCCTGACTACCCTGTTTATCTGTCTTTTCTTTGTCAACCGGCGCGAAAGCCGAATCGGACTGTTAATCGGTCTGTTCGTATTCATCTGTTATCCCATTGCGCTCGCATTCAGGGAAGTGCTGGTAAGACCGTATCTGTTTTCCTTCCTTTTTATCGTTGTTTTTCTTTATATCCTGGAACTCAAGCGGGACAAGATATGGCTGCTTCCCTTCCTCGGCATCCTCTGGTGCAACATCCACGGCTACGAATACCCGGTCATGATGCTGATCGTCCTGGCGTACCTGGCGGAAATGCTCTATCACAACCTGAAAAAAACCCTGCCGAAACCCGGCGAAGGAAAGCTGTCGAGATGGATGTTAATCCTCACGCTTTACACCGTCTTTATAACACCGAATATCATCGAACTGATCCAGACCCCGTTCCACATCTCCTACGGAAACGCGCTGTATCAGCAGCTCTACGTTTCTGAATTGATTCCCCTGCAATTGAGTTCCCTTTTCTCTTTTTCAATATTTCCCTTATTAAATCTGCTCGCTTCTCTTCGAAACGGGCTTGTTCTCTTTTCGCTGGGTTGTTTTATGATATGCTTATACAAAAGAGAAGTCCGAATCAGTCACCTGATCCTTTTCTTTGCCTCTATTGTATTATTGATAAAATACAACCGATTCATCTATGAGTTTATTCTCTTATCCATCCCCATGACCCGACACGGTCTTGCCCTGCTGGTCAAACCTCTGGAAAATAGAAAGGGAATTTTCCACAGAATCGCACCTGGCGCCATGATCGTCATCCTGATTATCATTCCGTTCCTGATGTATGGCGCCCAGTTTAAAAACAGGCCCGAATATCCCTTTACACAACTGAATCTTCCTGTCGGAGTGGTAAAATTTCTGAATGAGAGGAATGCCGGCG
Source organism: Patescibacteria group bacterium (assembly GCA_018901355.1). Lineage (GTDB taxonomy): Bacteria > Patescibacteriota > Microgenomatia > UBA12405 > UBA12405 > JAHIEZ01. The sequence goes on from JAHIEZ010000128.1 coordinate 2,907, forward strand.
GATCCATCCTGAATGACCCCAACACGGGCGGTTATCTCCAATGGGCTTTGAATAGAAAATACAAGATATACATGGACATGGGACTGGCCATCTTCAATGACAGGGATTTTGCCTACGTCAACAACGCCCTGTCTGACGAAAACACTTTCCGTTCATTTATCGGCAAATATGATCCCTCGTTCATTTCCGTAGCCCTGAAGCGATCCTACTTCCCAAATTTCATCCGACAATTCAAAGATTTCCGCCTTGTGTTTTTCGACGATACGGAAGCATTGTACGTCAACGCCAAACATTTCAAGCATATTGCGGAGTCCTATGAACTGAAGCACATTGATCCTTTTCAATATATAAGCATTAATTATGACTCGGAAACCAAGGAAAGATTGTCGCTCATCCTCGATGAAGCCATGAAATTGAGGAATCTCTACCCGGATTGCTTGATCACAAACGCCATCATCGCCAACATCCTGATCGTCGACAAGCAGTATGAACAGACACTGCCCTATGTCGATAACATTATCCTACGATATCCGGATGTTACCAACGGATACGCGCTGAAAGCCGACGCTTTGTTCGGCCTGGGGCGATTCAAGGATGCGGCCGCGCTTTATCGAACGGCAATAGACAAGGGGAATATGGTCAATATGGATCACGTTCATTTTTTATATACCGCATATATCAGGCTCAACGAGCACAAAGAGGCGTACCGCGTCCTTTCGGGTGCAATCAACCCCTTTAACTCAGGCGCCCGCTACCAGGATATCTATAAACTTGGCATGTCGGCGGCGGCGGCGGGCAAGGTGAGAGATGCCGTAAACTTTCTGAAAATTGCAGA
>JAHIEZ010000006.1 GCA_018901355.1 Patescibacteria group bacterium
ACTACTGCATGATGTGGATAAACCGAAAGTGGCCAAAGGAGAGGGCGGTACTAAAACTTTTCACAATCATGAAGTATCGGGAGGAAGAACGGCCAATGCCATCGGTAAAAGACTAAAATTGTCTAACAAGGAGCTGGAGATGTTGTTTAGATTGACGCGCTGGCACATGTTTTCCGGCTCGGAAAAACAAACGGATAAGGCCATCAGAAGACTGATTCGGCATGTGACTCTGGAATATATTGATGAGATGATTGCCCTAAGGCGGGCGGACAGAATCGGTAGTGGGGCGAGGGAAAGTAGCTGGCGATGGGAACTTTATAAAAAAAGAATAGTGGAGGTGCAAAAACAACCGTTTTCCATCAAAGATTTAAAAGTAAAAGGAGAGGATGTGATGAAGGTGCTGGAGATTAGACCGGGGAGAAAGGTGGGTGAGGTGCTAACGGCCCTATTTGCTCTGGTAGAAGAAGATCCAAAATTGAACAAAAGAGAAATTTTGCTGAAAGAGATTCCGAAAATGAAGTGAACGTGTTATAATATTTTTTATGGTAGCAGAAATAAAAGAAATCACGACTCTTCCGGACGGAAGAAATTGGACTATTGATGGTGGTCGGCTTATGGCCAGAACTGATGCAACAGGAACGGTTGTTACGGGAGTGTTTAAAGATGTCACAGAACTTCTCTTTAAAGGCGAGAGCGTTCCTGTTGACCCCACAAAAGAAGGATTTGCGGCAACATTACAAAGAGGAGAATCTGTAGAAATAACCAGAGTAGTGGAGGGAAAAACTGAAAGAATAAAAATAACGGATATTTTAGGTTAGGTTTTTTGTTTCTTTTTGAAAAGCAAAAGAAGGGGGACGGCGACAGCAAGAGACGAATAAGTACCAAGAACGGCACCGATTAAAAGAGCGATGGCAAACCAACGAGTAGTCTCCCCTCCCAGAACCGCTAGAGACAAAAGCATGAAGATAATGGTCATGGAGTTGTTAATCGAGCGAACCAGAGTCTCTCCGACGGCCTGATTGGCAAGATTTACCCAGTCGACCTTGATGTTTTTGAAGCGAAGCTCCCGGATACGATCAAAAGTAACAACGGTGTCATGAACAGAGGCAGAAAGAGTGGTAAGAACAGCAGTGATGAAAAGAGCATCAAGCTGGGCATTCCAAAAATGACCTAAAAGAGAAAAACTGCCGATTAAAATAAAAGTGTCATGAAACATGGCCAGAATAGCAGAAAGGCCGAAAGCCCTATCTTTAAAGCGACTGCCAATAAACAAAAAGAGGGCAAGAGAGGACAAAATAATGGCGTAAATAGTTTTTTTGAGCAATTCCCGACCAAGACTGGGACCAAGACTGTCAAATTTTAACTCCTGCAAATTGGGGTCTAGGGCTAATAAATCAGAAGAGAGGGTCTCTTTTTGTAAGTTATCGATAGGGGGAAATTTTAACAAAAAACGGGAAGAGGAAACTGAGATTTGAGGCGAATCGATGTTTTGATTGGAAAAAATTTGCTTGATTTCTTCCGGGGAAGGATCTGAAGGAAGTTCCAACTCCCAAACAGAACCACCGACGAAATCAATGGACGGATGAAAACCCCATTTTAGAATGGAAAAGAGAGAAAGGGTAAGCAAAAAAAGAGAAAAAATATAAAATAGGGGTCGAAATTTCATTGGTTTGGTTTTCTTTTAATTAAAATTCTTAATAAGTTTCTGGTAACGTAAACGCCGGTGAAAAGACCGACTAAAATGCCGAGAAGTAGGGTGAGAGCAAAACCACGAACCAGACCGGAACTGTTTAAAAAGGAAAAATTGAGGGGATTGAAAAGAATGAGGGCAGTGATAATGGTGCAGGTATTGGCATCTTTAATGGAATCCCAGGCCCGACCAAAAGCCAACTCCAGAGCAAAGTTTTTGTCTTTATCCGCTCGAATTTCTTCTTTATAGCGCTCAAAAATAAGAATGTTGCTGTCTACGGCCATACCAACGGATAAAATAAAACCGACAATGCCGGGAAAAGTGAGAGTGACCGGAATAAGACGGTAAAGAGTGAGGGTGATAAGGGCGTAAATTAAAAGACCAAGGTTGGCAATTAGACCTAAAAAGCCATAATTACCGATCATAAAAAGACAGACCAGAAAAAGACCAACCAAACCAGCCAGAAGACCTTTGTTGATACTGTCTTGACCGAGGGTGGCGGTAATTTGTTGCTGTTGAATTAATTTGATGGGTAAGGGCAAAGCACCGGCGTTAAGTTGAGCGGAAAGGGTTTTGGCAGATTGACTGTCAAAATTGCCGTTGATAACCGCCCGGCCATCGCTGATAACAGATTGAACCACGGGAAAGGTGATAGGCATATCGTCAAGAAAAATGGCAATGCGTTTGTTTAGATAAGTTTCAGTGGCTTTTTGAAAAAGAGTGGCTCCTTCCGGATTGAATTCAAGCAGAACTTCCGGTTCGGAAGTATTGGGGTTTGGTTGAACTGAGGAGCGAAGCAGATGAGAGCCGGTAAGACCGGTATCGTTGGGGAAAACGTCAGCAAAGGTGGCAGTGGCAGTGGCTTCAGGAGCAAGAGGCTGATCGGATTCACCCATAAACTTAAGTTGAGCGGTTTGGCCAATTAATTCGACAGAAGTGGAAAGATTGTCCATGCCGGGAAGGTCAACGGTAAGGCGATGAGAACCGGACTGAACAGATGTCTGAACCGAAGCTTCAGACAAACCAAACAAGTTGACTCTTTTTTCGATATTGGTTTTTAGGGCTTCCAGAGCCGGGGGAAGACTGGCGGAATCAAGAGCAGAACTATCTACTTCGTAGGTAAGAGAAGCACCTCCGGCTAAATCAAGGCCGTATTTTAGAGGAAAATAGGGAATTTTGAAAGGTAGAGAAAGAGAGGCGGGTAAATTTAAAAGCAGACAAAATAGAAAAATAAAAGAAATAATAAAGAGGTTTCGCTGATTTTTTTTGTTTTGATAGGTCATGATTTTGACTGGCTCTTTTTTTCGATTAAAGAAAGTTGGCGGGGATGGCCGGAGAAAAGATAAGTAATGGAAGCGTGGCTGTGATTGACCTTAACTTGAGCCAAATCCCCTTCTTTAAGATTGAAACTTTTGAGACATTTGGAAGGGATGGTAATGGCCAGACTGTTGCCGGTTTTAATGACCTTACGAAGTTGGCTGTTGTTAGGCACTGGAGATATATTTGGGACTACCAATAATAACAAGAGGGCTATTTAAGAAAAAATCAACCAAAAAAGGGTCTCTTTTGTCTTTTCTTAAAATTAATTCTTTTTTGGTCATAATCATATAATTGATTTCACAAGCACGGGTTTTTTCCTCTTGTTTAATATATTTTTCCACTTTTTGAGGGGAAACTTGACCAACAATGATAAGGTCTATTTCATCGGTCCGTCGAGGAGCGTTGGTGGCAAAGTTGTAACTGTAGAGAAGAAACCTGACTTTGGCTTGAGTGTGGCGGGAAGAAGAAAGGAGTAAGCCCAGACCTAAGATCTTGTTGGCAAAAACTAAAAGCTGAGGAAAAACAGGAGATTTTTGATTGGCCCAATAATAAAGCCTGTTGGCGCGGGCTTCAGATTTGATCAGACCGACTTCTTTGAGGTTTTTCAGTTCCCGCCGGACAGAGTTTATTTCTTCTCCGGTAGAGCGAACCAACTGGCGGACATAAAAAAGATCATTGGGGGTATAAAAAAGAATTTGAATCAGTTTACGGCGGGTGGAAGAGATAAAAAGCCGCGAAAGAATGGTCTCAGTTTTCATAATCAACAGTACTGGTAG
>JAHIEZ010000007.1 GCA_018901355.1 Patescibacteria group bacterium
AAACAAAAGAAGCCCGGGACCGGCTTTTACCACTTCCAAACTGCAACAGGCAGCGGCTTTGAAAATGGGTTGGTCGGGTCGTCAAACAATGAGTGTGGCCCAGAGATTGTATGAAAAGGGATTGATAACTTATCATCGAACCGATTCTGTCTATTTGTCAGAAAAGGCAATGGCCCAAATGGCAGATTTTATTGAGAAAAAATATGGCAAAGAGTATGTGGTGGCAAAGCCCCGATTTTATAAAAATAATTCTAAAAATGCCCAAGAGGCACATGAGGCAATCAGACCGACAGAGGTGTCGGCGACTGTATCAAAGAAGATAGAGGCGAGAGAGGCAAAACTGTATGAAATGATATGGAAGAGGGCGGTGGCAACTCAAGCAGCACCAGCTTTGGTGGAAAAAACGAATATTGAAATGTCAAATGGAACAGGAATATTTAGTTCATCCGGAGTAAGAATGTTGTTCGATGGATTTTTGAAAATTACCGGAGAGAGACATGAAGATCAATTGTTGCCAAAACTGGGGAAAGGAGACATTTTAAAAGGAGTAAAGACTTGGGGAGAGGAAAATTTGACTTCTCCACCTCCCCGTTATAATGATGCCTCTTTGGTGCGGTGTTTGGAAAAGCAAGGGATAGGTCGGCCCAGTACTTATGCTCCAATTATTTCGACTATTTTGGCCAGACAATATGTAGAAAGAGAAGAGGGTCGTTTTAAGCCGACGGTATTGGGAATGGCCAGTAATAAGTTTTTGGTAAAAAATTTTTCGGAAGTATTGTCTTTGCCTTTTACGGCGGGGATGGAGGAAGATTTGGATAAAATAGCCGGAGGTAAACAAGATTGGAAAAAAATGATTAAAAGATTTTGGAAGAAGTTTACGATTGAAATAAAAAGGGTGGAAAAAACAGCAGATCGGGTCAAGGTGGAAACGGAGAAGGTAGGCCGAAAGTGTCCCGAATGTAAGAAAGGAGAATTGGTGGTGAGATTGGGTAGATTTGGAAAATTTATCAGCTGTGATCGGTTTCCTGAGTGTAAACATACGGAGCCTTTGGTGGAGTGGGCCGGTTTTAATTGTCCTGATTGTGGGGCCAAGGCGGTGATTAAAAAGACCAGGAGGGGGAGGAAGTTTTTTGGCTGTAGCAAGTATCCTGAGTGTAAATGGGCAGGATGGAAAAAGCCATAAAATATGGTTACTTACTTTTTCTTCCCCCAACGTTGTTGGGAGGTGCGAATGAGTTTGTCCCGACCTTGATTTTTGCAGGAGAGGGGAGGTAAGGTGTGGGCGTAAAAAGGATTGCTGGTTTCAGAGTCGATGGAGAGACGGGTAACGATTTGATATTTACCCAGTTTGACCAAATCGGTACCGGGGAATTCTTTACCAAACTCTTTTTCGAGAACAAAAGCGTCTTGGTTACCGACGACAAAAGACATAAGAGAGCCGACGTTGCCAAAAATGGCATCCTGAATGGTTTTGTCCAATTGGGCCATATACTGATTGGCCATGATGAGGTTTAAACGGAATTTTCTGGCCTCAGATAAAATTTTGATAAAACTTTCGGTGGCAAAGTTTTGGAATTCGTCAACATAAAGATAGAAGTCGGGCCGGGCCTCCTCGGCCATAAAGACCCGGTTCATGGCGGAAAGCTGGATTTGAGTGATGATCATGGCGCCTAAAAGAGCGGAATTGTCTTCGCCCAACTTACCGGATGAAAGATCGGCGATTAGAATTTTTTTATTGTCCATAATGTCTTGGATTTTTACCTTGGAATGGGGGTGGTTGATGGTATTTCTGATGTTGGTAGAAGCAATAAACTGACCGACTTTGTTTAGAATGGGAGAAACGGCTTCGTTTTGAAATTTTTGATCCATGCGATCAAACTCGTTGACCCAGAAGTTTTTGAGGGTTTGGTTTTGGAGTTGGTCGACAATTTTATTTCTAAAACGTTGGTTGGTTAAGATTTCGACGATGTCAACCATGGTGGTGTCGGGAGTATTGACCAGAGTTAAAACAGCGTTTCTTAAAATGTGTTCCAGTCTGGGTCCCCAGGAAATATTGCCGTAAAGTTTTTTGAAGATGGAAATGACTCCGGAGGCGACCAGTTCGCGTTGAGATTCGTTTTGAGCCTCCAGAACATTTAGAGGATAAACATAGTCGGGATCGGCGGGGTTGAAATAACAGCAGTCATTGATGCGGGAGCTGGGAATATAATCCAAAAGGGTGTTGCAAAGATCGCCGTGAGGATCAATGACAGCCACGCCCCGACCTTTTCGGATATCGTCGATGGCCATATTGGCGATAAGAGTGGTTTTTCCGGTGCCGGATTTACCGATGATATAAGTGTGGCGACGTCGGTCTTCGCCTTGATGAATACCAAAAATAGCCTCAGTGTTTCTAAATTCAGTTTTACCGACAAAGGTAATTTCATTTTTTTCTTCGGGAGTGGCATCGGTGGCGACGGGAAGATTTTCCGGTGGTTGAGAATAGAGACTTTGGCCCCAAGCAATGTTTGGTAGTTTGGTCAAAAGGCCGGGAGGGTGCCAAAGGGCAGAAAGCTCTTCGGTGTTTAAAACCTGGCTTTTGAAACGACGGGAAAGAATTCTTTTTTGGATATTGGTTTGAAGGCGTTTTTTGGATAAAGGGCCGGGTTGACTGTTTTTTAAGAGATTACCGCGGGGACTGGTGTAGGCGCCAAAAGAGGCGGAAACAGAAGATATGAGAGCAGAATTGTTGGAAAGAAAATTGATTTGGGAGTTTAGGCCGGGAAATTGAATTTTTTGTTCGAATAAGGCTTTATCGGGATGGGATTGACGGCGACCGGTTTCTTTGTCAACCAAAATACCTTCAGAAATAAGATAGTTGATAGAACTTTGCCAGTTTTTGGGAGGAGGAGCGAGAATGATTTGAAAAACAAAAAAATCGTCTTTGGCGGTGGAGCGGGAGAGAGGGGCCAAGACGGAGTTTATCGGATCGGTGGTGACAAAGTCTTTGGCTGTTTTTAAGGGGTATTTACTGGATTTGCTGAGAGTGATTTGGCTGACAAAAAGGGGAGATGGGAGAGTGGCAAGATAATCGGTAACAGGGTTTAAGGCGGCGGTGGGGTATTGGGCCAAAACCTGAGAGCGAAGATAATCGACTTGGTTGGTGGGGGCGGCCAGACAAAAATGAATTTGGCCATTTAAAAGAACTATTTCCAGGCTGGCGATGGTGTTTTTTCGACCAAGGAGACGACCCCAAAAGGAGACAGGGTTGGTTTGAGAGAAATTGGCCAGAAGGGCGGACATGGACTCGAGAATATATTCATTGTCGGTGGGTAGTCTGATTTCTAAAACTGAGATCTGGTTAACTGAAAGTTCGGGCATGAAATAATTGTAGCAATAAAAGAGACTTTTAGGTAAGAGAACGGTCTTGACAAGAGTGATGTTTTGATGATAAGATGATTTTATGCAAACAGGAATGATAAGAACAACAGTGACCATGCCTGCCTGGCTTCACAAGAAGTTGAAATTAAAGGCGACTAAACAGAATAAATCTGTTTCGCGATTGATTTTAGAAAGTAGGATCGAGAATTTTAAGTTGAAGTCTGATAAGATTAACTGGAAATTTTTTGATAAGGTGGCTAAGTCTGGACCTCAGTTTGATACGGCTGAAGTAGTTAGAAAAGAGAGAGACGGAAGAACTAAAAAATATGAATAAGTTGGTGATGGATAATTCGGTGTTGATAAAGTTGTTTGTGGAGGAAAAGGGACGGGAAGAAGTGAAAGAAATAATAGATTTAGTTTCTGAGGGAGAAATGGAATTGTTTTGTCCGGAATTTTTGTTGGTGGAGCTTATAAATGTTTTGAAATCGGTTAAGAAGTTGACTGGAGAAAAAATAAAGGAGATCTTGAGTGAGTTATTGACAAAAGGGATAACGATTGAACCTTTTGATTATAATTCTTGGCCTGATTTATTGGATTTAATGGAAAAATATGATTTGACAGCTTATGATGCTTTATATTTATGGTTGGCGAAAGAAGAGAGGTGTAAGTTGTTAACAGCAGATAAGCAGCTTTTGAAAATAAAAAAATATTGTGTTTCTTTGGAAGATTTTGATTTAGTGAACTAGATAACTTAAGGCTTGACAGGGTGAAGTGGGTAACATAAAATCTGTCTGTATATTATATGTGTATTGCAGATTGCAAAGGCATATGATATTATGAGATAGATTTAAGCAAAACCTCAGTTTAAAAGCTAAATTTTTGGTTTTACTTAAACAGTTCTTTAACAACAACCTGAACTTAAAAAGACGAAGTGAGTGGAAGCAAGATTATAAAAAATAGTTTTGCTTCTATTCACTTCGTTGAAGTGAATTATTTTCTTCATGGAGGAGAAATGAGGCTCAAGCTTCCAAGGCCTAGGCCCTGAGGGCAACGGCCCAAGGGGCAAAAAAGAAATTTTATTCACCTCCTTATATTTACACCCCCAGAGGAGGGGAAAAATGACCGGGAAGTGCAATGATAGATGTGCCTACTGGAATTGTTGTCTTGCTCAAACAAAAATTGTAGCAAGAAAAAGTACGGTGGGCTGTTCTGACTTTAAGTCGAGGCAAATCGCAAGTGGCGAGGCTTCTTGTGTGGCGCCGATCTCCCGCCGACGGTCTTCGTGTCTTTCTGTGAGTGATCATTGTCTTGATGGTGGTCACTCATCGTCGAAAGGAAGTAGCTGATGGCGACGACAACTTCAAACACAAAAAAAGTTGTCGTTCAACGCCCTTCTAGTACAACCTGTAATGGTTGTACACACTGGAGGAAGGGGCGCTGTGTACTGGTTTCAGGCCATTGTCCTCGGGAAATGAGGCGTGGCTGAGACTGCGAAAGGTGGGGGAGGGAGCAATCGCTCCTCCACCTTGTTCCCGTGGCGGAAGAAAGAAAAAAGTAAGGAAAAAAGTTCAGGTTGTTGTAGTAAAAATTGACAAATAAGTCATTTTATAGGTTTAAACATCTTCTTGACAAGCGTTTTTTTAACTGCTTATAATGTAATTATTATAAGTTAATAAGAAAATGAAAGAAGGATATATTTATAATCCCGAACAAGGGAGAAGAGAAACTAATTTAGATATGGTGACAGGCTATCTTGAAGGAGTGGCTGGGTTTTTGAAAGGGGAAGATTTAAAAGATACGGTTCGTACTAATTTAGTTAAATTGCTTGAATTAGATTTGAAAAGTTAAAAATTTGAGGTAAAATTGAGATGAAGATGACAACAGAATTCTTTAATCCTGGTAAAAAACTGGAAGGATTAGATCCAGATGGTACTCATACGAAGAGTAAGATTGTCGTGATCGACGAGAGTGGTTTACCACAGTATGAACCGGCGGGACCAGGAGTAGCGAATTTAGAAGCTACGGGTCATTCGGTGAGAGTAGTGCCTATATATAGAAGAAAACATGAGGATCATAATACCGGTGGGGCGAAGGATTAGCTTTGTGGTATAATTTCCAAGTTTTAAAATTTAATATTTCGGTATTTTGATTATCCTGGCGGGAGCCTGATACCGAATAAGATCCTGAAATCTCCGCCGTTGCGGGACAAGTAAATTCAGGATGACAAAAAGGATAAATAATATGGCAGATAAAAAAGTAAAAAAAGTAATTAAAAAAACGGTTAATTTAAGTGGTAAAAAGATAGAAAAGGCGAGTTTAGCTTTGAAGGAAAAAAAGAACCGGAAAATTGAGAGTAAAAAAGATATTGCTAAAGTTAATGAGAAATTGGCCAAAAAAGAGACTAAAAAAGCAGAAGTAAAAACAGAAGAGAAAAAGGTAGTAAAAAAGAAAGTAGCCAAGAGTGCCAAATATGAATTGTCAGTGGATATGAGGGATTTGTTAAAAGCCGGTTGTCATTTGGGACATAAAAAATCAAAAACTCATCCCAAGGCTAAGGAAAATATTTATGTCGTTAAAAACGGGGTGTCTATTTTTGATTTGCCAACTTCGATTAAATTTTTAGATAAAGCTTGTCAATTTGTTTTTGAAGCCTGTAAAAGTGGTAAAAAAATAGTAATGGTGGGAACAAAAAGACAGGCCAGAGAAGCGGTTAAAAGAGTAGCCGATGAGATGGGTTTGGCTTATGTAACCGATAGATGGTTGGGAGGGACAATCAGCAATTGGAATCAGATCAAACTTAATATTGATAAACTAAATGAACTGAAAGACGGGATAGAAAAAGGGGAGTTTGTTCAAAATACCAAAAGAGAGCAGTCTCTGATTAAAAAGGAAATTTCCAGATTGGAGAGAATTGTGGGAGGTTTGGTTAAATTGGAGAAATTATTTGATGTGCTTTTTGTGGTTGATGCCAATTTCGAAAAAACAGCAGTGAGAGAGGCAAGAGGTAAGGGAATTCCGGTAGTGGCAATGGTGGATAGTGATACGGATCCGGGAGTGGTTGATTATCCGATTCCTTTAAATGACGACAGTGTCAAAAGTGTGTCTTTAATAGTTGAAGAAATTGGAAAGGCAACAAAATGAATCAAAAAATAATAATAGAAAAAGTTAAAAAAATCAGAGAGGAAACCGGTTTGTCGGTAATGCAGATTAAAAAAGCGGTAGAAGAAGCTAAGGGAGATGAAAAAAAAGCTAAGGAAATTTTGTTAAAAATGGGTTTGGAAAAAGTAAAAGCCAGAAATGCTCGGGAAACTAAGCAGGGTAGGGTGGCCACTTATACTCACAATACGGGCAAGATAGGAGCAATGGTGGAGTTGCTGTGTGAGACTGATTTTGTGGCCAGAAATGAAAGTTTTATGGCCTTAGCCAGTGATTTATGTTTGCAAATGGCGGCTATTGGGGCCAAAAATGCCAAAGAATTTTTAGCTCAAGATTTTATTAAAGACGGGACCAGGAAGGTGGGAGATTTGATAGATGAGCTAAATGTTAAGTTTGGAGAAAAAATAGTGTTGGGAAGATTTGAGAGATTTGAGATTTAATTTTTGTTATATATAATAGTAGTATGTTAGACGGACAAGCAATCAGAGCTCATATGGCCAAAGTATTGGATATTTTTGCGGTGGATATTGCTTCAATTCGAACCGGTCGAGCCAGCTCGGGGTTGATTGAAAATGTAATAGTTCAAGTATATGAAGGCAAGAAAATGCGGTTGTTGGAGTTGGGATCAATTGGAGTACCAGATGCCAGAACTTTGACCTTTACTCCTTGGGATCAGTCGATTATAAAAGAAGTGAAAAATGGGATTGCGGTGGCTAATTTGGGGATGAATCCGGAAGTGGACGGGCAAATAATTAGAATGAGCTTGCCGGTTTTGACGGTGGAACAAAGAGAGGAGTATGTCAAACTTTTGGGCAGAAAATTGGAAGGAGCCAGAGGTCTATTGCGAAACGTGAGGACAGAAGAGAGAAGAGCCTTGCAGGAGGCAAAACAAAAAAAAGAAGTGTCGGAAAACGAATTTGCCATGGATGAAAAGAATTTACAGATGATAACAGATGAGTTTATGGAAAAGTTGTCAGAAATGGCAGAAAAAAAAGAAAAAGAAGTCAGAGGAGAATAGGTTTGTGATAGAATTTAGACCATGGATGTACTGATTTTTTTGTTGGCTTTGTCGGTGGTGGTGGTGTTTCATGAATTGGGGCATTTTTGGGCGGCAAAAAAAACAGGAGTAAAAGTAGAGGAGTTTGGTTTAGGGATTCCGCCAAAAATCTTTGGTAAAAAAATAGGAGAAACGATTTTTTCTTTAAACTGGTTGCCGATTGGGGGATTTTGCCGGCTTTATGGGGAAGACCCCACAATTAAACTTAAAAGCCAAAGGGCTTTTTGTAATAAAAATGTGGGACAAAAAACGGTCATTATTATGGGAGGAGTGATGATGAACGTGGTTTTGGCAGTGCTGATTTTTAGTGTGGTTTATAGTATAGTGGGAATTCCCAAGGAGACGGACAGAGTAAAAGTAATAGAGGTGGCTTCCGGTTCGCCGGCAGA